>JAITIZ010000172.1 GCA_031279215.1 Planctomycetaceae bacterium | reverse complement strand
GTAGGGGAACCTGCGGCTGGATCACCTCCTTTCTAAAGGATACTTTAGATATGTTATTATCAATTTAAGATTATAACAATTAAAAAGTATGGAGATCAATCCTCGTTCAATCTGTCGTTTATCATCACTACTTTTTTTAACTCAATTTTTATATTTTTTAAAGGTTATTTATGAAAAGAATCTTTTGGATCTTTGTTTTTTTACTAGCGATGTTTTTATTACCATTGTCAATACGTTTATTGATAAGCTTTAATCAAAAAGATATGTCAAATCAATCTAGTAATCTGGAAACAGATCGTTTTGTTGAAGTTCATACAGACAGAGTCAATGCCTTTATAGAAGAAATTGGAGTAGAAAGTTTAGAAGGGTCATTTGCAAACCTAATAAATGATCAACAATATTCCTATCCGGGTTATCACACAAATATCAAAGGTGCTCCCGAATATATGGAAATGTTATTGAGTTCACGAAGATTTTTGAAAGTATTTCAGCAATTTCAATCATTGTCTCCCATAGAAGCCAATATTATCTTAGACAAATTTTGTGTTTAGGCAATCAATGAATACAAAGATGCTGTTCGTGCAGTTCGCAATAGATATGTAGCCGGTACAGTACTACTGAAACCTAAAAGCTTAATGGGAACAACGTTTATGATTTGTACATCAATGTTATTAGCGGCTCATATTGGAAACGGTCAAAAAATATGGGAACAATTTGAGAAAATGAATCCAGGTTATTCAAGAAGAAATAAAATATATCAGTGAACATAAAAATGTTTTTCCTCCAGATTTTGATAAACTTGGAATTTCATCAATGTCATTGGAACGCGATTGTATTGTAAATATTTTTATGTACGCACTTGATCAAGTAAAAAACAATTCTCAAGTTATGATTACATATAGAACAAAACTTGATCATAAAGAAATTCCATTAGTAAAGTGGAATGCGAAAATTTCACACTACGATGTTTTACACAAATCAGGATATTGTAAAATTGATGAAAAAACAATTATACAAAATTTCATAGTTTATTCGATTCCTCGTAATGGAAACCGTAACGGCATAAACTATGATGATATTGTTAAATTGTTTATTTCGGAATTTAACATTAAACATAAATAATTTAAGAAAAAAATTTATCATGAAAAATTTATCATGAAAAATTTTTCAACAACAATTTTTTGTATTAATCTATGGATTTGTTTGTTAACATTTGTACAACAGCAAAGTTTGGCAGAGCAGACATATTTTGAAGATAGACTTTGGATACGTGAAGGTAACGAAAATTATAGAGTTAAATTTACGGGTACATGGGTAGAGTATGCTAACGATGAAAACTGTGCTAATAACGATCATAAAACAACCAAAGGACAACAACGTTATTTCGGACACGTACATGTAAACTATTCTCTTCCTCGAACAGGTATGGATCAATATAATACACCACGAGAAGTTACAGTTGCTAAAATTAAGGCTTACTGGGATAATGAATATAACATGTCTTCAAGTGGCGGCGAAGATGTGAAGTATAACTGTTGGGGTTATGCGTCAAGTGCAAGCGAAATTGGCGCGCACAAGAGTGTTTTTATTGTCATTCGGCGCGCCAAGTTCGCTTGCACATACAATTGTAATCAAAGGTCTATTTTGTTTTTATCTTTAATTTCAATGTAAGTGAGGTATTAAAATGTCTGTTTATAAACTGGTATTATTGTTTTTTCTGTTGTTCTTTTTCGAGTTGTTGTCTTTTTGTGAAGCGTCCCCATTGGATAAGATTTGTCAAGAAGCCTCACAAATGCCCTTGCTTTTGCAGTCATATCACTGTGCCTTTCTCAATAAATCGTCAGTATCTGACAGACCAGGAGAATTAGCAGTTATGCGGCTAACGATTTGGCAATCCGGTCATAATATCCGCACTCGAACGGATTATTTTCCTAAAAAAGGTCAAACACTTGATTCGCTTACTTCTAAAGGATTCATTTACGCTTATAACGGTGAACACTATCAATGGTTTTCTCCTGGACGTGAAGCATTGACCTTTTCGGAACGATGCCAACATCCAACTCCTTATTGGACTCCTAACGCATTGTTAGTTCCTTATCGTTGGCTTGTCGGACCAGAAGCTAACTGGTCAGATGTTAAAGATCCAGAGCGATGGCTTAACCGTTTCAAGGAAGTTCAATATATAGGAGAGGAGACGGAAAACGGCATAACATTTGATGTCATTTCGTTACCGCATCTACAAATAAAATCCAGTGAAAGAATGAAAGTCTATTGTGCTAGGGAACTTAACTATTATCCTTTGAAATGGGTTTTTCCTTTTCAGAAAAATGGATTAAACGGAATAATGGAAGCAAATGTCATTAAATATCGAATATTTGATATTGATGCTAAAAAACTTATTTTTCCGACAATAGTCCAATTACTAATTTCGGGACAAAACGGGAATGAAGTGATAAAGCTGGGAACGGATTTTTATCTGGACGAAGTTCTAACACCATTGCAAATTAACCCGAAACTTGATGATGAGTTATTTACGATTTCTCCTTCGCTGGCGAAAACGGTAACAGATTTTGATGCGGAAATTACAAGCGGACGAGTGCGACCAGCAGATGACGAAGCACAACTTGAATATAAACTTCCAGAAAGTCGATGGACGATGAAAAGGATTCTGATCTTAGCGGCGGTCAATGTGTTATTACTGGTATTAATTTTGTTTTTTATTTTTCGTTCACTGTGGAATCGACCGGACGACAAAAAATAATGATGCTAATGTTTAGAACTTATTTGTTACCGCTAATAGCGGTTATTTTCGGAGTTCTTTTTGGAATTACGTTTTTTTTCGGTTTCGACGAATCCGGTAAAAATCCTGTTATTCATGTTGATACCGAAGAAATCGACTTTGGTGTATTATCGTCTGGAACGAAAGTTACCAAGATCGTTCAAATTACCAATACGGGTCAATCTGATTTGGTTATTGAGGATGTGGTGTCTGGTTGCGGATGTACGGAAACCAATCTAACACGAAACGTGATTCCGCCTGGTCAATCTGAACCACTTTATGTTACGATAGAACCATCGCCGTTCAGTGTGAAAACCACACTGCTGATTCGTACTAATGATCCGAAAAACAAAGGAGTCTTTTTATCGGTTAAATCCGATTCGGTGATAACTGCCGTGGTAGAACCGGCGGTTGTTGATTTTGGTTTGATTGAAGATTTA
>JAITIZ010000072.1 GCA_031279215.1 Planctomycetaceae bacterium | reverse complement strand
GTTTTTTGGTGAGATGGTAACTCATAATTAAATTGTTGTTGACGAATTAAAAACAACTCGCAAATAATAACTATTCATAAAATAAATGTCAAGACGAATTATTAAGTAAGAATGGTATAACATACGATATGTTTGGGATAAAATTATTTTTGCAATTATTATTAATTGCCTTTTCTAAAAAATAGGTCTTTCAAATTTTTTGTTATTTGTGTCAACTATAGTTTATTCTTTTTTACGAAACCATACCCTATTTTTAGCTTAAGGAGCCAACACAATGTCCAAGAATTGTAACCAAAACAAGTCTAATACCATATCCCAATTTAATCAATACACAACGAAACTTGCAAGTTATTTACCGAAACGTTGTACTTATTTATATTTCTTGTATTCATCAATTTAATTTTTCAAGTTCATAACCCATAGTAAGATTTCAGTGTAATTTTTGTAATTGTCCCCCAAGGTACTATGAATAATAGTTGAGAGTGGAAAGTTGATAGTGGAGAGTGCCGCATGCGGATTACTACTCAAACGGCAATAATTCCGTTTTGCAACACTATTCACTATTAACTATTCAGTATTCATTATTCACTATTAACTATTCACTATTAACTATTAACTATAAAGTTTGGTCTCGACAAAAACCGGCAAAGAGTATATACTTTTTTAGCGGATAAAAATTGTATTGTTATTTAAAATTTTATGGAATAACGTCTATTTTCTATGAAAGAGAATCATTATGGTTTTGGACCTTGGGAATACCGTCATGTTTGCAAGGGTTGCGGTCATGCGGTGAAGCCGCCGAAAAATAAAACGCCATGTAGTCGTTGCGGCGGCGATTTCGGACCAAAAACCTCAATGCGGAGATTTTATCTTGAACCAGAGAAACCATTTGAAATTGTGGATGTTGAATATATTGCCGAACCAACATTGTGGGAATCAATTAAAATATTTTTTGGATTCTATGTGAAACCGCACATTGAAATTCGGAAAGAAAAGAAACGCGGAGCAAGACGTTGGCGTTGGCAAACTCACGCAGAAGTTGAAGAAGAATCCGGTATTATCCGGCACGAAGAATTTTTTGACGACGAAGGTTCAAACGGATAACTCATGGAAGGTCAACATTACAACAGCCAAACAGCACTCAAAAAATTTCATCAACGATTTGATTGGAATTCCTCAGGTAAACTTTTGGTTTACAGTGTGGCAGTAGGATTTGTAACAGGTTTTGCAGCGGTGTTGATTTATGCCTGTTCGCAATATTGGGAACATACCGTTGCCGGTCTTTTTTCGTCTGCGGGAATTGTTTTTCCCGTACCGGACGATTATACGGTTTCCAGCGGAATGTTGCCGGGTTTGGCGTTTCAGGATGCTCCGCGAAAGGATGTTTATCTTAACGGAATTATTCTTCCGCGATATTGGATTTTGATTCTTTTAATTCCGTCTTTTGGCGGATTACTTTGCGGATTCCTTGTTTGGTCGTTTGCGCCGGAAGCTGTTGGCGAAGGCACGGACAGCGTAATTCGGTCATTTCATTTTCGCAATGGAATTTTACGGAACCGGCTTCCGATTGTTAAAACATTGGCAAGTTTTCTGACACTTGGTTCCGGCGGTTCTGCCGGTTGGGAAGGTCCTACCACTCTTTTGGGCGCAGGAATTGCGAGTTCGTTGGCTCAATCTCTTCGCCTGAATGTCCAAGACCGGCGTATTCTCCTTCTTGCCGGTGCAGCAGGCGGAATAGGAGCGATTTTTCAAATTCCTCTTGGCGGCGCTTTGTATGCGGTGGAAATAGTGTACGCAAGTACGGCATTGGAATTTATTGCTATTATTCCATGTCTTATTGCGTCGGTGGCGGGATATTCGACGTTTCGGTTTTTTCACGGGGAAACTCGTCTGTTGGAAATTTCCGAAACAGTCGGAATTCAACACAGTACCGATTTTTTCATATTCCTGACTTTTATTCCAATCATTGCACTTTGCGGTCTTCTTTTTGTTCGGATGGTCATGGAACTCCGTAACCGAATTTTTCGGCGGCTTGCCATTCCAGAGTTTTTCAAACCGGCATTGGGCGGTTTTTTGTTGGGTTGTATTGCATTAACTTATCCGCAAGTTCTTGGCGGCGGTTATGGTTGGATGCACCGGTTGCTCGAAAATCAGTTACCGTTTTATCTGGTTCTGTGTCTAATTGTTCCGAAAATGCTCGCTACGGCACTGACTGTTTCTTCGGGCGGCAGCGGCGGACTTTTGGCTCCATCACTTTTCATCGGCGGATTGATCGGCGGAACACTCGGACATCTTTGCGGAATGTTTTTTGAAACGATTGGAATTTCAGGGTTGACGCCGGATATAACGACTTGTGTTCTAATCGGTATGGCAACATTTTACGCCGGAATCGGTAAACTTCCTTTTGCGGCAGCGGTGATTGTTTGTGAGATGATTGGTTTCGATTTTGCAATTCTTATTCCGCTTTTTGTACTGAATCTCGTCCACATCGCCATTCAATCACCCTCAACATCGCTTTACGAAGAACAAGTTCTTGCTCCAATTGATAGTGAAGCACATTTTGGTAATTATTCTGTTGATCTTCTAAAAGTAATCACCGTACAAGAAGTGTGTTTCGGCAAAGATAAAAAACGTTCCGTTTTAACAATTCCGGCAGAAGCGTCTATTCCGCAAACCGCAAGATTGATTGCCTCTAAACCGGATTCGTTATTTCCGGTCATTGACAAGGAGAACCGTTTGATTGGCGTAGTGCAATCCAGTGATGTTTGGGCAGTGTTTCGGAGCCGTAAAAAATGGGGAGTGCTTACAGCAAAAGACCTTGCGCGTAACGTAGAGATTGCTGTTTTCCCAAACGATAATTTGTATAAAGCATTACGAATTTGCACATTATGGCAGATCTCCGAACTTCCCGTCATTGACCCGCAACACCCCGATTTATTACTCGGAATGATCCGCCACCACGAAATAATCGCCACTTACAATGAACGCCTCGCCGCCGCACAATGGAATTGATATAACTCTGACCTGTTATCAATTGGTTGTTTTGTTTTAGGAACGCAGATGTCCCGTCTGCATAGAACTACGGTTATTGCAGGCAAGACGCCAGCGTTCCTCCTAATATTACTTTTTAAATTATTTATGCATCTCTCTTTTATAAACGGGCAATATTGTGTATGCTATTATCTTATTGTTAAAAAATTAGGGATAGCGGATGTTCATGTGCAAGTTGGTAACGGTTCCCAAAATTTGAAAATTACCGGTCAATATTGTTTTGTAACAAGACTAATCACAATCCGCTCAATATTTCAATGATTCTATTTAATAAAAAGTCAAGGTTGAATTTATGGGTTCTGTTTTAACACTTTTTCAGGATTTACGCGATCCTGTTGTTATTGTCAATCCCCAAACAGGGAATATTCTTTGGTGTAATAACCAATTTAATCATGATTTTGGAGAAGTTGTTCTTAATGGGTGCTGCGGGAAACTAAATCAATTTCTTCATCATAACGAAACAATAAAAGTTATTACCCAAACAATTCTTGCCGGTAATATTGATTCTCTTTCAAATTCACGATTCGATGTAACTATTGATGGTTGGTCTGGTAAAGTGTTGCCAATACCGGTTGACTGGGAAAATAAAACAGTATTAGGACTGATTTTTGAAAAATCACCGTCTTTTTCGGAGATGGAGAAAAAATTACAGCAGCAGCACGAAGATAAATTGTTACAGCGTAATCAGGCATTGGTGAAACTAAGTCAGGATCCGGTTATGGCAAAAAACGATTTTTTGGAAATTGCCAAAGTAATTGCCCGGACTTGCACGATGACCTTAAACACTGTTCGGACAGGAATCTGGCTTCTCAATAAGGAAAACGGTAACCTCGATAATACGGTAATGTATTCCGTAATAACAGATTCTTTTTCTACGGATCCTTCGTTTCCGGCTAATACATATCCCATCTATTACGAAATGCTTCACTCCAAACGGAATATTGTGATTTGCGATACGGAAACGGATACTATTTTACCTGGTATGGCGGCGTCTTACAGTTATGGCGGTATTCGTGCATTACTGGATTGTCCGATTCGTCTTTTCGGCGAACTTTTCGGAGTGATTTGTATTGAACATGCCGATTCGCCGCGCAATTGGTCTTTAGAGGATATGGTTTTTGGTGCTTCGTTGGCTGACCTTACGGCAATTGCTGTGGAAACAACACGCCGGCGCGAAAGTCAACGCCGAATGCAAACACTCGTTTCCAACCTTCCCGGAATGGCTTTTCGTTGCCGAAATAATCCGCCGGATTTTACAATGACGTTTGTGAGTGAAGGGATTAAAGATATTACCGGATTTGATGCGGATGATCTTGTCAATAATAAACGGTTTACTTATTTTGATTTGGTTCATCCTGATGATCGGGCTTCGTTGTTTGAAGCTAATATGGAAACACTTTATGTGGGAATGCCGCTCGAATCGGTTTACCGTTTTGTTCACAAAGACGGCAGTGTCCGTTGGGTTTGGGAACGCAGCCGGGTTGTCGAAGTTGACCCGGAAAATCCGAACTTCAGTATTTCCGAAGGTTTTGTTACTGATATTACGGAACGGCGGCGGCTCGAAGAAGCGGAAGCCGCCAATCGCGCCAAAGGGGAATTTTTCGCCAATATGAGCCACGAAATCCGTACACCAATGAATGGAGTTATTGGATTGACCGACCTTCTTGCCAAAACGCCCCTCTCCGACTTGCAAACACAATACGTAAATATGATTCGTCAAAGTGCCGGTTCCCTTCTGGCAATCATCAACGATATTCTTGATTTTTCCAAAATTGAAGCAGGTAAACTAACACTCGATACTCATGAATTTGAATTGATTCCGCTTATTGAAGATGCGTGCGATGCAATTGCATTACAAATTTATCAGAAAAAAGTTAAGATTGCGGTATTTATTGATCATTTAACCCACGAATGTTTTATTGGTGACAGCGGTCGTTTACGGCAAATCTTGTTGAATCTTCTCAGTAATGCTTGCAAGTTTACCAATGAGGGAGAAATTCTTGTTCGGGTTCGGGTTCAATCTTTTTCGTCCAATCCGGAAACTTATCAGATACGTTTTGAGATTGAAGATACAGGAATTGGTATTTCTAGAGATCGGGTTGACAGTCTTTTTGAACCGTTTACTCAGGCGGATACTTCTGTAACACGGCGTTACGGCGGAACGGGGTTGGGGCTTTCCATCTGCAAAAAATTAGTGGAAATGATGGGCGGTAATATTGGTGTGAAAAGTACCCCTGGAAGCGGTTCTTTGTTCTGGTTTACGGTATTGTTACATCGGTTGTCGAATGTCGAGATGGCTTCGCCATTGAATTCGCCTGTTGCCAAAACTCATTCGATTGTTTTGGATATTCATTCGGCAACACGGTATGTCTTAAACCATTTAATCTCCGAATTGGGCGGAACACTGGTTGAGGCAAATTCATCGGCAGATTTTATCTTTCAAATACGTGAACAAATTAAAAAAGGGCGTCCTTTTGATTGGATTTTCTGTGATTCGGAATATCCGTGTTACGAAATGGAGCAACTCAAGGATGATTTACTAACAATTCCGGAAAAAGATCGTTCACGATTGATTATTCTATTTTCTCTGGGTGCGCCGTTTCAACTGTTGGAAAAAGTCGTTTTACCCAATCTGTACGGTTATTTGTCCAAACCGATTCGTAGTGAAACGTTGTACAACCTGCTCGGCTGTTCCTTGAAAAAAACAATTCCCGAATCGAAAATAGAACAAAAAGACAATCAGAATAATACAATATCAACAACAAAAACATTACCGCTTCGTATTTTATTGGTTGAAGATGTTAAGATCAATATTATTGTTGCCACAACAATGCTTAACGCATTAGGGCATCAGGTGGATGTTTCGGAAAACGGGATTCAGGCGTTGGAATCTATGCGGGAAAAAGAATATGATCTTGTATTTATGGATTGCCAAATGCCGGAAATGGACGGTTATCAATGTACCCGACAACTACGGCAAGCTCCCGATAATATGAAAAATCGGAATGTTCCGATAATTGCGATGACAGCTCATGCAATGATAGGCGACCGTGAAAAATGTATCGCTGCCGGAATGGATGATTACATTACAAAACCAATCGATTCCGAACAACTCTGTAACATCGTTAACCGCTGGCAAGGAAAAAGAAGTACCTACAGAAAAAATTAAGAGAATAACCCCAACAAATCTCAAATTTTATCTCATAAAATAATTGTTTAGTATTGGGTCTATTTTATTAATATATTTTAATTCGTTTTGTTCACTGTTTCGAAAGTGTTGATATAACGCAACAATTTCTTGTTTGTCTGATTGTTGAAGTTGATAAAGGTCTAACATCATTCCTTTATTGATGTCATTAGGTTCGAATTTTTGTAAGCCGTCGCCGTATTCTCGACTATTGTCTGTCAAGATTTTTTTTGCTGTGTTTGTCAGAAGGTAGGCAAATAATGAATCAATATCAATGTCGAACAGCAAATTATTTCGTTGCGGATAAACACAATGAAATGCCGTTAAATTTGATACATCGGCTTCGTTGCGGATAAAACGTAAACCTGTCCGGTTGAAAACTCCGACCCAAATTGGAGACGGCGGACGTTGTTCAATCGAATACCAAGGTGTTCGGCAAGCGGTTAAATACTTTTTGTCAATGCCTTCGGATTCGCCTTTTTGGATATAGCGTAATACAAATTTGTTGTCTGCTTGACCGGCAGAAAAAAGGTAGACTTTTTTATTATTTTGTTTTAACGTTTCAAAATCTTGTTTTGTAAAAAAAGTAGTTCGAGCATCAACCGCCTTACAAATACATAGTAAAAGAAAATTCTCTCCTATCGAAAATGCTTTTGCTTTTGATTGTGTAAATGTGAAAAAATCATTGAGAGTTACGGAGTTCGTTTTG
>JAITIZ010000049.1 GCA_031279215.1 Planctomycetaceae bacterium | reverse complement strand
TGCCATTGGGGAAGTAATCCGCCTGTAACACTATCCACTCCACTATCAACTCTCCACTCTCAACTATTATTCTGCCCTTTCAGGGCGGCCTTATGAGGACGATTCCAACCCGCCGCGTTACGGCGGGCTGGCTTATGTTGCCCTTTCAGGGCGAAGACCTTTTTAAACTTAAAAAATTATTCCACTGATATATTACAAACCTCAACATTTACCGCGAGTTAACGGCGTGGGCTTGCCCCGCACTCTTGAATGTTAGGCACAAAGCGCGGGGTAAACCCCGCCGTTAACTTGGTTATTAGAAATTCCCTACAGATTTTCTGATAGAAAATAACAATAAACAGCATGGATAAAATGATCAATGTGTTACAAATAACTTTCATTGGTTTTTTTCCTTTTTGTTGAGTGGAAAGATTAAAGTTTGCGGATCAATTTTTTGGAACATTAACGCGAAAAAAGAACGATAAACTGAATGGATATTTCCAAATTTTTCCATTGGCAGCTTTGACCGCGGCAATAATTGGAAAAATAGTGATCAAAATCACGAAAATAAAGGGACAAGGAGCAAGAATGGCCAAAGCAATTCCAAAAATCAGAGAACTACCGGTCACTGCGAAGCTAATCGAAGTAAGAACAACAACAATAAAAATCACTAAAACCAAACCGACCATGTGAGTAGCCGCGCTGAGATACCAGTTAAGAATGATTTTACCATGAACATTTGCCCGCTCTGAATCTTTTGCCACTACCCACAAAAAAATCATCATGGGAAAAAAGAACAATCCGCAAAGGTGCATAAACATAAACAGTATGTTAGAATCCATTCCTGAACCCCAAATCATTGTTGATTGTGTAACAATTTTCGTTGAAGTATCCGACACGGGAGCAACAACAGGCGGAGGAGTCGTGAACAAACCGTTGATTGCGCCTGCGGCAGTTTCTCTTCCGTCTTCCGTTACAATTCTTGTTGTAGGAATAACGATCTTATTGATAACAAGTGTTTGTAGTTGTGCCGATGTAATCGGTCCTCGTTTTTGTCCGTTATTATCGTAATAGTACCAGTTTGCCATGAGAATAATTTGTTGTTAAAGTAATGTTGTTCAAATAAAAATAAAATCGAATTTTAATGTACAAGGAGTTTATGGAATATTTGTACTGAAAAATTTTATACTGTACGGATACTTCCATATTTCACCTTTCGATGCTTTAACGGCTGCCAAAATTGAAAATACGAGAGAACAAACTCCCTGTGCCATGATCACAAAAAAACTAATAATGATCAAGTATAGAATGTAACCAATAACCTCGTAGATCAGCAAACTGAGCAGCCAATTAAAAATATGTTTGCCATGAATATCGGCTCGGGAATCTTTGTCTTTTGCTATTGCCCACAAAACTATGGCTGCAGGAAAAAACACAAAACCCGCAAGATGCATCAGCATAAAATAATCGTTCGGTTCCATCCCTAACAAAGTACCTTCGACAGATGAATTCTGTACTTGCGATGAAGGTGTTACAGCAGGAAGATCAAAATATATCGGCGGAGCAGAACTTGTGTGTAATAAAAAATCCAGTCCTTTAACATTTTCTGCTTTATCCGATTTTCCTGTTTCTGTTTCTACAATGGTGTTATTCGTAATAATACCATGTTGTACCAATGTTTTCAGAGTTTGGGAATCAATAGGTCCACATTTTTGACCCGTTTGATCATAATAGTACCAGTTTGTCATGATCATAATTTAGGGTAGAGTAATGCGATTAAAAAAGGGCAACACTAATAATTCTATTTTTATTTTCACCTAATGAATTAACGATGGGGTTCACTCCATGTTTTATTGATCAAATCGAATAATGCGGGGCAAACCCATACCGTTAACTTTCGGTGAATTCTGAAATTATGAGAGATTCCCTTTTGAAAAAATGCTGAAACTTAGGGTAAAGAACGGCAAGTAATGACGATTGCCATCTCCTAGAAAATTCAAGAGATGGGGTACGCCATGTTGCCTCAAGACGAGTTTCCACTCCGCACAACCAGAGAGCCGTGGTAGATTCTACACGACAATGTTAACAGTTCTATCAATTGAATTAATTAACGAACCGTTACACCGAAACTCGCAAGCCACCTGCACGACGTCCCCTTTCGGGAACGCATGACTCAGGCGGTTTTCAAAACTTCCAACCGGAAAACCGGATTGTGCTTGGAAAGTTGAAGGCAAAACTTGCGAACTAAACCAATTGTAATTCCGGTAATTCACCGGAAAAATTTATTCTGGTTATTAGGTTACAGTTTAACACCAAAATGTCAATACGGGGCGTTTCGTTTTTTTTCGCCGGATTTTAATTTTGGTAATTATTGGGTAATATATCAGCGGAATTTTTGTTTTTCGTGTACTTTCGTGTGTTTCGTGTTAAAAAAAATTAAAACAAAAATGCCAAAATAGATGGTTACGAAATTTCACTAAAATATTACGTTTATCCTTAAGTTCTTTTGAACATCTTATCGAGTTCTTCACAGGAAAAAAGAAGTATCGAAGGTCGTCCGTGAGGACAATGATGAGCGTTGACTTCTTTTTCCGCTAACATGATTAATTGAGAGATGGCATCAGAACGGAGTTGGTCACCGGCTTTGATTGCCGCTTTGCACGCCATACTGTGAAGCAATCCATCAAGCATCTCTGTTCGATCCAATTTTTTTCCGGCTTCAAGAAGCGGTTCCAGTAATGACATTAAAATCTCCATCGGCGGCGTCTTCGACAGAATCGACGGAAATGCAGAAATCAACATGGTTTCACCACCAAACGGCTCTATGTAAAGACCAAGCGCTTGGAAAAATTCAACATGTTCCATTGCACAAGCTAATTCATTGGGAGATAAATCAACAGGAATAGGAATCAATAACCGTTGAGATTCAAGTTGCCCCTCATTCATTTTTTCCTTGAGCCGTTCATAGAGAACCCGCTCATGCAACGCATGTTGGTCAATCAAAGCAATTCCCTGTAACGTTTCCATAATAAGATAACGATTGTGCATTTGAACAACAAGTTTACCATGCGGCGAATAAGCAACCCGATCCGAAAACAACTTCTGAAAATCACTCAATACAGATTTGTCGGCAACATTATTACTATCATCCTTAATAAAAGAAGATGACAGATTTTTCTCTGTTTGCTCCGGTAATACTGATTCCGGTAACACCGGTTTCGGTAATGCCGGTTCCGGTAATACCGGTTCCGGTAATGCCGGGCGATCCGGCAAGGCATGAAACGAAAGTTCCTTTCCGCCAATCGTATTAGAAAACCTTGATGTTGAACCGAATACATCAGAATCAGATTTATCAGAACCGAATACTTCAGAATCGGACTTATTAGAACCCAATACATCGGAACCAAATACATCAGAATCGGATTTGTCGGAATTGGGTGATGTTGCGGACGAATGATTTGTTTTTTCCGGTTCTTCGGAAGTTTTATTGCGGCTGATTTGTTCGATCCAATCCTGAATATGTTTACGTGTTTCTTTGGTTGCCGAGTGAGCAAGAGCTGTTCGCGGGTCATTCGGATCATGCGCGGCAGCACTGTGAATATGTAAATGTTCCCCTGATGCGGAAGTTGTTCCTGTTTGAGCGGTTGTTTTTTCCAATGAGCCGGCGTGAAATTTGTTGCGCAAATCGGAGTTGAGGAATTTTTCACGAATCGTTCCCAGAAAATCAGAGTAAATACGGTTGGAATCGAGAAAACGGACTTCCATTTTCGTCGGATGAACATTCACATCAAACATGTCCGGCGACATCTCAATTTGTAAAAAAGCAATCGGAAAACGCCCCGTCAACAGAATACCGCGATAAGCCTCACCCAAAGCGTGTTGCAATGCCCGATCACGAATATATCGTTTATTGAGGAAAAAGTATTGCATTCGGTTATTGCTACGGCTTTGGTTTGGGTGGGACACCAACCCGCGAACCCGAACAGCAGCACCGTCCCGATTTTCCACGTAAATCAAATCCCGTGTTATATCTTCGCCGAATAATTGCCGAATCCGGTTGAGCGGTGCTTCTTCCGGCGGTAAATCGTGGAGGACACGCCCGTTGTGTTTTAAGGTGAAATGAATAGCCGGATGCGGTAACACTAACCGAATAAACGTTTCGGTAATATGTCCTAATTCGGTGGTGATTGATTTCATGTATTTTCGGCGAACCGGTGTATTAAAAAACAGATTGCGGACTTCAATTTGTGACCCCACCGGTATGCCGCATGGAACCGAAGTAGTTCGTTCACCGCCGTTGCTGTGAATTTCGGCACCTTCATTACTTTGCGATACACGGCTCTTAATAGACATTTGGCTGATTTCGGCAATCGATGCCAACGCTTCACCGCGAAAACCGAATGTGCCTATGCGGAATAAATCATCCGAATCGGTGATTTTACTGGTTGCGTGGGGCGACAACGCCAGAACCAATTGATCCGCATCAATACCGCAACCATTATCAACCACTCGTAATAAATCCGTTCCGCCCTTGTCAATGGCAATATCAATTCGAGTAGAACCAGCGTCAATAGAGTTTTCGACCAACTCTTTCAGAACACTTGCCGGACGTTCAATCACTTCACCGGCAGCGATCTTGTTAATCATACTTTGTGAAAGTGTCCGAATAATATTCATAATTAGAAATTTTTGAGATTAGTGGTGTAACAAAAAAAGAATGTTTTGGGAGGCAGAGTTTAACGATACTCTGTACCGTTCTATTTTTTATGTTTGAATTTCCTTAACAATTGACGTAATAATATCATGGTGTAAAAACTTTCGTCCCTTTTGTCCCAATCATCGCTGCGGGACTAAAAATGTTTCAGAATTTTAAATTATTAAGTGTAATCACAAGGAAACTAATTTAAAACTTTTCAAAATATTGTCAATACGTAACCGTTTCCGCAAACAAATAAAAAAACAAGACAGAAAGAAATTAGGAAACAGATAGAAATGTGAAAAAAAAAATTGAAAAAATAAACAGGTACTTGATCTTTTATTGAACACTGTTAAAATGACGCACAATCGTTTTCTTGTCAATGTTGATCGATTGAGGTTCCTTATGCTTGCAAAGCGTTTCTTTAACCCAAAAACATTCGGTTTTGTAATGTTATTTTGCGCTTTGTCCTTGTTCCTTATTATAGGAAACAAAACAAAATTAAACAATAATAATGAAACCGCCAATAGTAACGATTCTTTTCAACAATCTTTTCAACAACAATTACTTGAACGATCACAAAAATATCTCTATTCAATTCGTCATCGGTCAGCCGATTTGCCGCCGGAACTTCGGGCAAAACTTGAATTGCAGGCTCAAAACACAGTCAATAACGGTTTGGCAAAATTGAATCAATCCGCTAAACTTATTCGGAAACAAGCCAATCCGGTTGATTTGACTGTTATCTCCAATGCCGTACAGAAAATCGGAAAAACTCCGGTATTCAAAGCTGCATCTTTTTTGAGCCGTGATTTTCATCGGGTAACAGAATTGGAAGTTGTTATCCGTGTTGCACTTCCGACGTGGGATTATCGGCAATACGGCAGGTTTCGAGCCAATAATTCCGGTACATTATTCGGTTTGTTTGGTTGTGATCGTGCCAATAGCACAGCAATTACGGTTCCGGTGCCGCCGCGTAACAGTAAAAATTCCGCACCAATTCTTGGGCTATTAACCTCGGTTTCTTCAATTGAAACCGAATCTTTTTCACATTGTTTTGTGAACGATAATAATATTCTTTCCGGCTTTACTCTGATAGCCCAAACTGTTATCCAACGGAAATGAAAAGCGTGAACAGTTAAAAGTAAAAAGCGAATAGTTGCGCAAATCTTATGTTTAGATTGTGCGGTGATTATTGCTATGAACTTTTATATATAACTGTCCGCAATTTCCTATTTATTGTTCACAATTCATTCATCGATTATTAACCATTAACTTTATTATTAACTATTAACTTTAGCAAACAAACAATTATGAGACGAATTTTTGTACTAACGATTTTGTGTTTATTCTTGAACACGTATTTTGCGGTTGGTCAGGATGCAACGAAAATTCAGCAGGCTGTTGAAAAAGGTATTGCGTTCCTGCGAACAGCACAAGGTGAAAACGGCGGTTGGTCGGCTTCACCGCGAAGCGGAGTTGGTCCTTCGATGATTATTCTTGCCGGTTTATTAGATTCCGGTGTTAAGGCGGATGATCCAATGATTGAAAAAGGATTAGCGTTTCTGAAAGGTTCGATTCGTGAAGACGGCGGTGTTTATACCAAAGACGGGTTTTTCCAAAATTACGAAACGTGTTGCGCGGTGATGTGTCTTACAAAGGCCAACGATGCTATTAAAAAAGCCAAAAATCTTGGTCAAGGACCGTATGACGAGTTGCTTGCCAACGCCCAGAAATATTTATTGAAACAGCAATACACCGAAGAACGGAATGCCAAACCGGAAGACGCCAATTATGGCGGAGTTGGTTATGGCGGCACGACGCGACCGGATTTGTCGAACACGCAATTTTTTCTGGATGCTCTGAAAGCAACCGGTAAAGGTGCGGATGATCCGGCGATTCAAAAAGCACTAATTTTTGTTTCACGTTGTCAGAATCTGGAATCGGAACACAACACGATGCCGTTTCTTGCCAATTCAAAAAATTTGGACGGCGGATTTATTTATGTGAATCAACCGGGAGCGTCAAGAATGGAATCGGCTGAGGAAAGTGTTCGCAGTTATGGAGCGATGACTTACGCCGGACTGAAAAGTATGATTTACGCTGGTCTGACGAAAGACGATAAACGGGTCAAAGCGGCGTTTGATTGGATTGCCAAAAATTATAGTGTGAAAGAACATCCCGGACGCGGTGCGAATGGGTTGTTCTATTATTACCACACGATGTCGAAATCGCTGGACGTGTTACAATTAAAAGAAATTGAAACGCCGGACGGTAAAAAACACGCATGGAAAGCCGAACTTTCCGAAGAATTGATTTCAAAACAAAAAGAAAACGGCTCATGGATTAACGATGCGTCGCGGCAATGGATGGAAAACGACCCGAATTTAGTTACGGGATTTGTTTTACTGGTTCTTGCTTATTGCCAATAATCAGCCGTTCAACCCAAAAACCTTACACTAAAAATTACGATATTTTCAAATTCAAACGATTTCTGTTTCCGGTTTGAACCCCTCCGATAACAGATTCAATTTGGTAAACAAAAAAGGAGCAAAAAAATGCAGTGTTATTTTTTACCGAAAGGGTTCACCCTTGTCGAATTGCTGGTGGTGATTGCCATTATCGGCATGTTAATTGCGTTACTGCTGCCAGCCGTCCAAGCCGCAAGAGAAGCCGCAAGACGTATGCAATGTACGAATAATATTAAACAAATGTCATTGGCGTTACATAACCACCACGATGTCAAAGGAACGTTTCCGAATGACTCGCAAAAACATAAAATCCCGTACGGTACATACACGGATGCAATGAGCGGTACTTCCGTAACAACAGATGAATATACCGACGGATTAACCTGTTGGGCAAAAGTGTTTCCGTTTATGGAACAATCAGGGCTTTCCGATGAGATAAACGCGAAAATCAGTGATGCCGTGAATGATGTCCTTGCCGGAACTAATGGAACGGTTGTTACGCGTGGTGGACATACGATCACCGGTACTTTAGCCAACAATAAAATTCCCGTTTTCCTTTGTCCATCCAACCAGACAATCAATGATCCGGTTGCTGGTGTTACCAGCGGATATTACTGTCACTATTTCGGTAATAGCGGTGCGTTAGAAGAATCAGCTGACTTATCGCAAACGGGTACTCCCAATCCGCCGCCGCCATACACCTACGGAGAATACAGCGGAAGTCCGGGAGGAGGCGGAAAAATTGCGACAAATGGCGTAATTTATCAGAACAGCCAAACATCATTTGCAAGTATTACAGACGGTTCTTCCAATACGTTTGCTTGGGGCGAAATCGCTTGGGAAAAATATCGTTACAGCGGTTGGAACAGATCAACGGGACCGACAACAAATTCCGCCAAAGCGTATGCGGCACAACTGCCATTTAATTATTACAAAAAGGGGGACCCGACTGTGATGACTTATCCTATCACCGGATTCAATCCGGTCAATCCGACTGTTAGTCAGCAAACTTCCTGCGGTGCTTACGGTTCAATGCATCCTGGCGGTTTAAATATTGGACTTTTAGACGGTGCGATTCGATTTGTGAGCGAGACGATTGCCGACAATATTCGTCTCGGTTACGCTTGCGGTGATGACGGGGCGGCATTATCGTTACCGTAATAAATTTGATTAGATTGATTATTTGATGGACAAGAACAGCCGCCTACGAGATAAAATATAAAAATTGATTTCCCAATATTTTGAAATTATCTATCAATAAAAAAACGATGTCTTCTAACACTTTTTCACAAATTTATATTCAAGTTGTTTTTGCCGTCAAAAATCGTGAAGCCTTGATTGATTCATTTTGGAAAGATGAACTGTACAAATACATTACAGGAATTGTACAAGCAAAGGAACAAAAAATGTTGGCAATTAATGGAACACATGATCATATTCATTTTTTAATTGGTATGAAACCATCGTGTTGTTTATCGGATTTGGTTAGAAAAATTAAAAAATCCGCCAACAGGAAGAACATCATCGAACAAAAACATTTAAAGAAGAATACATCGCTTTTTTACGTAAATTTGAGATCGAATTTAAAGATGAATATTTATTTGATTGGATCAATTGAAATTTTTAATTTTTTAATATTTACTTTTCCGGTAGGTGAAGCGTAAGCGAGGGGTATCGCGTTTTGGAAACACCCAAGTTTTCAGGGCGTTCGCTTACGCTTTACCAATCGGGCATTAACAAAAACCAAACCACAAACCACAAACCACAAACCACAAACCACAAACATGAATCAACAAAATATAAAACCGGAATCGGATTGGACCGTTGAAACGATCAATCTGACCAAAATTTACCGCACCGGACGTACCGGCGTTAACGCATTAACCGATGTTTCGATTAATGTGAAAGGCGGTGAATTTTTAACGGTTATGGGAACTTCCGGCTCGGGCAAAAGTACTTTACTTCACCTCTTGGCAGGACTCACCGAACCCACCGCCGGTGTGGTATATATTAACGGTATCAATATTGCCGAATTAAATGACGCCGCCCGAACAAAATTTCGTTGTAAAAATATTGGTGTTATTTTTCAGGCGTTCAATCTCATTCCAACCTTGACCGCTGAAGAAAATATTAAACTTCCTTCATTGATTGAAGGTCGAAGAGTTTCGGCTTCGGAGTTGGACGACTTAATGAAAACGTTGGAAATTTGGGAGCGGCGTAAACATCGTCCTGATTCGCTCAGCGGCGGAGAACAACAACGTGTAGCGATTGGTCGGGCGTTGCTGATGGATCCGGCGGTCATTCTCGCCGACGAACCAACCGGTAACCTCGATTCGATCAACAGTGAAAAACTTTGCAAACTCTTACGCGAACTTTGTGATAAACATAAACGTACCATTATTCTCGTGACCCACGAAAAAAATGTTGCCAACTACGGCGACCGTACCATTATCCTAAAAGACGGGAGAATTAGTGAATAGTTAATAGTTAATAGTGACGCAAGCGATTGACCGAACGTTTTTTTATTTTCCGTAATTAATTATTTTCATTATTAACATTTACTAACAATTTCACTATTAACTATTCACTATTAACTATTAACTATTAACTAAAATGTTACTACTAATTAAACTTATTCTTCGAGAAGCGTGGTATCATCGGGCGCGGATTTCGTTGGCGGTGGCGGCAACTGTGGCGATGTCGTGTATGATTGTGTGGCTTATCGGCAGTTTTGATTTAATGTTACTCCAATTCGATCAGGACGGCGAAAATTATCTTGGATATTATCAGGTTGCCATGATTCCGCAACGGAATCCCAATACTGTTACTCCGGTTCAGCCCGGCGTACCGCCGATGATGCCGCCAATACGTTTAACGTTTCCAGAATCTGTGATTGCGGATCTTCGCGCGAATGATTTGGTGATGCGTGCGGATGCGGCGCGTCAAATTCGTAACACAATGGCAAAGAAAACCGATGAACGCAGTGCGTTACGCCGTCAGCGTGCCGGAACCGGAGTTCCGATGCAAAGTCCGGCTATTGTCGGAATTGATAACACCGAATCGCCGTTTGAACTGGAAGAAGGTCGTTGGTTTGCCGATGATACAAAAAATGATACAAAAAATGATACAAAAAAAGCCGAACCGATTTTGGAAGGCGTGATGGGAACTGCCGCAGCCGCAAGTTTAGGCGTTTGGGGTGAAGAGGAAGAACCCGTCAAAATTGGTGATCGTGTTGTTTGCCGTATTGGAACAAACGAGTACGAAATTAAAATTGTCGGACTTGTTGAACAAAAACTCTCCGGCGGCGGAATGGGAATGGGCGGTGTAACGCCGGTAGTCGGAGCGGTGTACGTCTCCATGAAAACCGCCAACAAAATCAGTCCGTTACCGGAAGGTTCCCAAACGCCTGCCGACTATGTTTATGTACGATTACGTGAAGGCGCAAACGTTAAACAGTTCAAAGAAACATGGGACGCACGACTTCAAGCCGATGGAATCTTTATGCGTTTCATGGATGCCGACGATATTCAAGACGGCTTAAATCGTAACAGAAGAGGCGGAGCCGGCGGAATGATGGGCGCAGCGTCGTCGTTAAATTCAATCATTATCTTTTCCACACTTGTTTCCATTTTAATCGTCTTCACAACACTCAGTATGGGAATCAGTGAACGTACTCGCGTGTTCGCAATGCTCCGAACAATCGGGATGCCGCGTTGGAAAATTGCGTTTCTGGTTTTTGGTGAAAGTGTGATTCTTTGTCTTTTCGGTTGGGTTGGCGGTATGGTTGCCGGTTGGTTCATTTTGCAACTGACCGTGTTGTTACAACCGGAAGCATTCGGCGGAAGCGGTAAAACAATTTCACTTGGTATGACTGCTGTTACAACCGCCGGAATTGCCGCACTGATCGGCTCACTACTCGCTGCAATTTTTCCCGCATGGCGCGGCGCACAAATCAATCCGTTGGAAGGAATGAATCGCGGTTACGTTGTTTCTGTACGAAAAAAATGGTTCATTCTATCGGGAATCATCGGTGCATTACTTCTCACGCTGAATCCAATAATCACCTATCATGAAGGAATTGCCAAAGGTGCGGAACTCCGACAATTTTTGTACACTTATATTGGTTTGCCGACCCAACTTGCCGGTTGCATTCTCATGGTTCCCGCGGTAATCCTGTTGGTCGAACTCTTATTGACACCGGTGATTGCCCGATTAATTTTTGTACGAAAAGAACTTCTCGCCAATCAGTTGAGCAGTAATCTTTGGCGAACCGTCGGAACCACAATTGCTCTTTGTGTTGGTTTGGGTGTTTATTCGTTTCTCGAAATATCCGGCTACTCAATGCTTGTTCCGTATATTCATTCTAAAACATTACCAAACACAATCGTTACAATTTTACCGGATGGGATTCCGTTTGAAGAAATTGAAACGGTTCGGAAATTACCGGGTGTTGATTCTGAACGGTTTTTACCGATTGCGCTGGAACAACCCCGATTTTCGCAACGTCAATCTGAACGCTTTGCCGCAAACGGACTTCCGGCAATGCAAGCCGGAGCCGGTGCGGTGGTGTTCGGGATTGATATTAACGAAGCGTTTGAAAAACGAGCCGACGGAAGCCGACCACTTGTTCAAGTTGATTTTCAGGAAGGAACTTTATCATCAGCGTTGGAAAAACTAAAAACCGGCGGACGTTACTGTATTATTCCTGACTCATTCGCATTCCGTGCAGGTTTGCATGTCGGCGATAAATTGCAATTGGTCATTCCGTCCGATATTCCGCGCGGTGGTTTTGGCGGAGGACGCAGTAATTTTAGTAACACTTCATCAATCGGAGAACGCAGTAATTTCAGTAACACTCCGCCAACAACAGATTTAGGTCGAGGCGGTGGAATAGCCGGTGAACGCGGCGGACGTGGTCGCGGCGGTTTCGGCGGACCTGGCGGATTTGGTGCAGGCAATGAAGAAATTGTTGAGTATGAAGTTTGTGGTGTTGTCTCCATTCCCGGCTGGCTCTGGATGGCAAAAATCAGTGGTGTACGAAAACGCGGTTATCGATCCGGTGCGTTGTTCTTTGCTCCTTATGAAACGGTGAAAAATGATTTCCGCTTAAAAGATGTCGCTTACTTTTGGTTCGACCGAACTCTGGACAACAAAGGTAAACCAACCGTTTCCGATACAGATTTAGAAGAATCGTTACAAAATTTTGTCGAAAACGGAAATTGGAAAACGGAATATTCAAATCAAAATTCAAATCAAAATTTGAATCAAAATCAATTACCTATTGCCGCAACAAATAGACCGATGGTTAAAGTGAGTTCACGTGAATATTTGACAGATCGCGTCAACAGTCGTGCCGATCAGGTTATTCAGGCGGCGGCGAAGATGCCGTTGATTTTGCTGGCGATCTCATCGATTGGTATGATGGGAACAATAGCGGCGTCGGTTCGAACACGGCGGTTTGAATTAGGCGTGTTGCGAAGTCTTGGTGTAACACGATTCGGTTTGATTCGTTTAATTCTTGCCGAAGCATTTTTAATTTCTTTTGCGGCCATTTTGATTAGTCTCGGTTTCGGGATTATTGGTGGTTGGTGTTTTATTGGGTTAATGCGTTACGTTTCATTTTTCGGCGGATTTGTTTCACCGTTGACAATTCCGGTTTACTGGCTTTCGATTGGTTTTATTGTTATGCTTTTACTGTGTTTCCTTGCCGCTGCCGGTCCCGCCATCACCGCTGGTCGTACAGAAACATCAAAATTATTACAAGAACGATAAAATTAGTGGAGAGTTGATACTGGAGAAGGGAGAGTGAGCCGTGTTTTTTTTCCCATTTGTCTCTTATGTCCCATAAATCCCTCTATCAACGATTAACTATTACGATTAACTATTAAATATAAAATATAAAATATAAAATTTAACTATGAAAAACGCATTTACACTTGTTGAATTATTGGTCGTGATTGCAATCATCGGTGTATTGATTGCTCTTCTGTTGCCGGCCGTTCAAGCAGCACGCGAAGCCGCACGACGTATGTCCTGTACAAATAATCTCAAACAATTCGGTATCGCAGTACATAATTATCACGATACCGCGGATAACCTTGTACCGGAAAGTTTACATGACGATGTTGCTGATTGGTCGGAAAAAACAGTCAGTTTTCGGGTACGTCTTTTGCCGTTTATCGAACAATCGTCTATCCGTGCGATAATTGCCGAAAAAAATATTTTTACCGACATCGAATTGTTATCCCAACAACGAATTTCATTTTTCCTTTGTCCGAGTTGTTCGGAAGTGTATCAAAATTTTACGGGTTCGCCTGACCCTGACAGTAAATTTACGTCCCATTATTTTGGAATTGCCGGATCACTTGGAATCAATCCTGTAACAGGAACTCAATATAGTACGGATCCATTGAAAACATCTTTTACCGGCACAGGTCCTTTTGCCAACACTGGAGCCATTTTCTACAATAGTCGTATTTCGCTTGCCTCTGTTACCGACGGAACATCAAACACGTTTTTAATTGGCGAAATATCGTGGAATGGTTATGGTGGTTACCAAAACTGGACACGAGGTACAACGCCCACTGATGGTGCTGTTCCGGGACTTCCAATAGGTAGTCTTATTAGTGCCGCTTTGACCAGTGTTAAAGGTATTGCCGAAAAATGGTCAATCAATGCCGGAAAACGGCTTGAACCCCTTGCTCAAATTACGCAGGATTATTGGAACGAATCAACGCAAACATTAACATCAGTTGCTTTGATAGCTGGTGCTGGTGTTGATACAACGACTTTTATGAGTGCCGGTCACGGTGTTTCCGGTTTTGGCAGCAATCATTCCGGCGGAGCAAATTTTGTTTTTTGTGACGGTTCCGTTCGATTTGTCAGCGAAACTGTTTCAACAAGTATTCTTATGAGTCTCGCAAGCCGTAATGGCGGT
>JAITIZ010000034.1 GCA_031279215.1 Planctomycetaceae bacterium | reverse complement strand
ATTGCCTGCCGGTTTGCCGACGAGTCCGCAGGTAATGAAACCGCAAGAACATCATGAGAACAAGGTGCAAGCAAAACCGGTTCGGCATTATATTCCTGTTCCAAAAAAACGTTGGCAATTGCCTTCGCAAGCGATGACTCATCATCAGACTGTACGGAAAAAGACGTTACCGATTCTCCGGCAACTCGCAAAATCATTGCACGATCTTCCGAAGGAATAATAAGCCAGACAATAGGAAAATTCATAATTAGTAATAATTAATTTCTACACTATCGCTCATTTATAATTGTAAAATATCAATAAGTTATAAATACATATATTATATTTTGTGTATTTTTAGTATTGAAATCCGTTTTTGATTTTAAGCCATTAAACAGTCTTGCAAACGCTTGGGCTACACTTTCTGCGATTTTTTGTGGGTTGGAATGATTGTATTTTGAACTGAAATTTCATTTGTTTTCTTCATTAGATTGTAAGATTTCTAATAATGTTTGAAGTAAACTGTCTAAATCTTGTTCTATAATACTCCAAATCATTTTAAAGTTTATACCTTCGTAATCATGTACAATCCTATTACGAAGACCATAAATTTTATCCCACGGCACTGTTGGGTGTAATGCGGCAAAGTCGTCATCTATCCGATTGGTCAATTCTCCTATTTGACTTAGATTGAATATGCACGCATCTGCTAACTGTGAATTTGTTATAAAATCTTCATAAGATTTTCCTTGACAATATGTTTGGATATTCTGGATATGTTTTATAAATTTTCTAACAATTTCGTTATTTTTATTCACCATAAATTTTTACTCCCGTTTTCTGTATCTCTCGATCAATCCGTGAATCTTTTTCAACACTGTACACATCAATCAAATCTACTTCTTTTTGCAGAGCATTTCTGACATTTCCGATAAGTCCCACAAAATCCAAACCGCGAAGTCCGCTATCAACTAAAACATCAACATCACTACGAGGTCTGGCTTCACCTCTTGCATAAGAGCCGAACAAAATCGCACTTTTGACTCCATTTGCCATGAAAACAGGAGACAGCCGTTTCCTTATTTCAGAAATGTTATAAACATCAGTAGAGTTAATTAACGTTTCATGCATTGTTACATTTCTCCGCCTTGCATTTTTCCTTAAAGATTTGTTCGTAAATATTTTAATACTCTTGTTTTTTGTTACAATACAATACCTGTATCATCATGTCTAACCAAAGGCGGGTTAGACTTATAACTCCCTCTTCGTCATAATCATTGGGAATGTCATTTATCGAACATGTTGGAATTTCGACTTAGTTAATCCACCATTTATCAAGTTTTGCATATAATTGCAACAAATCAATAAAAGTTTGTTGCGAACTCTCCGGCAATCCTTCAAAGAGAAACTTCGTCATTTCGTGTACATATTTGTTACGGTGATCCCTTATTATCAAAAAATTCTCAAATTCTTCCTGTGTCATTGCCTGATTTTCAACGAACCAATTCATTGTAGCAAGAAGGATATTTCTTTTTCCGTTAACTTTATGGTCTATTATTTTCTCCTTGTATTCTCTCGAATAATAATTCCTATATCCGTCAATGTCTTCATGATAACATTCGTGATTCATTGAGTATTCAAGTGACTTACTACAACTACCATCTAAATCAAGTTGACTGAATCCTTGCAAATAAAATCCTTTAACATTTTCAGTCACCATGTTGACCATATTTTCATAAACAGCAATAAAAATTGAAACATGTTGCAAATTAAATTTCAATATTTCAGCATCAAAAATATTTCCGAAGATTCTCTTAATGTCCATTACTTTCTCACTAAATTCTATTTTCAATAGTTTAATTTCCTCCGCCAGTTCCCATTTTTTTCATTCCATGCCTGACGTTCAAGTGGTTCAATATACTAAAGTATTTTCTCACATTCTTTATTGATTGTCAAGTGTTCGCCAAGTGTTTTAGCTTTGGCAATTTCTCTATTTCTATATTGGGGCGTCAAAAAATTTTTTTATTTTCCCATATTGATTGTAATTTGATCATCGAAACCGTCGAATTGGAGTGTTACTTGTTTTCCTTCGATTTTGATAATGCGTGCAATTCCGGGGTCGTTTTCAAAGGTTTCACCGGATTTAAGTGTAACATATCTTCCCGAAGGAATTTTGAACATTGCCGTCGGTTCGCCGCGATCAACAGCGGTTGCCATGAGTTGGGCTTTTAATTTTGGCGGGTCAGGTTTTATCACTGTTGGCGGCGGTGGCGGAGGCAGATCAAATACCGGACGTTGGAGCGGAGTATGCCAGACGGTTGCAAATTCCGCAATCGGCGGTAGTTCTGTTTTTTGTTTTTCGTTGCGTAAAACAGGACGGCGAACCGAGTACCTTCCGTCCTGTTTCACATTCACCGGCGCAATTAAAACGTACAATAATAATCCGGCGGCAAGATACCAGAGCAATGAACCTGTTACAAACAAAATTGTGTTCAATCGTAAAATGTGCATCGGACAAATATTTTGATGAATGGACTACCAATAAAATGTTTCAATATCATTTCCTGTTGCGGATTCCGTTGTACGAACATCAAGCCGAACCCAAGACCGATGAGCATTACTCGTAATCGTCCAGAGTGAATGACAACGGCTTCGATCCGTCAGAACTTTTCGGAATGCACGGCGTTCACGGTCTGGAACATCAACCTCTTTTAATAATCGTTCAAAATCATATCCAGGATTTTCTTGACGAAGTTCAATTAATCTTGTTACCGATTGAGGCGGCGCAACCAATTCACAAATTGTCCGTAATGTTTCCGTATCCGCTCGGTTAATGTTCAATAATCCGTTGCCCCAACACGTAATTCGTTCACCAAGTTGCGTTAATTGTAAATAATTTTTGTCCGGATTATTGGCAAACGTTGAAAAATCATAAACTTGTCCCCAAGACGCAAACGCCGGAGGATAAGTATTTGTTTTTGTTGCACGTGAATCAGGACGTAACCGTAATTGCCATACGGCGGAATCCGTAAAAACCGCTTGCCGAACTGCCGACATATCGCCGTTACGGAAAACTGTATTGAGATTTAACTTTGCCTGCTCGTCCGATAAAATCAGTAAAAAATTTTGATCGCCTAATTTCACAGTTGACTGTAACGTCGGTGATAAAATTCCGTCACGTAATTCTACTGTTCGTAATAAAATTTCGGCACGGTTCAAAATTGCCTGTCGGCAACTGATCTCGCCCCAACGCTGCTGCATTTCCGATTGTTTTTTGGCAACAGTTATTGATTGGTCAAGACTTCGCCGTGCCATTCCCGCAGAAAGCAACGCCGCAATTGCAAGCATTGCCAACACTAAAATTAAAACAAATCCTTTTTGGTGTTTTCGTTTTCTCATTAAAAATTTTCTTATCAAAAATGTTTTATCGGAAAATTAATTCATTAATCAATATTTCATTTTTTGTACCGAAAACAATAAGTTTCAATACTTTGGGCATTGTTACCCATTCTCCCGATTCGTTATCGTAATTATGTTGTTCTGTTGCGGTTAATGTCAGCATCTCTGTTTTTTCTTCCTGTTCACGTCCTGCGAAAGTTCCTACGGAAATTGCCGTTACACCGATTGCGGTCAGTTCGGTTTTAGGCGTTACAGTTAATTCTTCGATTCCGCCGTGCGGTTTTTCTGTACGGATTAAAACATGATAGCCGTCTTCGTTTTTCAATTGCCATAAAACGTAAACCGGAGTTTGTGACGGTTCACCGGTTACACGATCATGTCCGCAGAAACCGATCAGTTCCAACGATTTCGTACCGATTCGCATCTCTTTCGATTGACAAAGATCATCCCGCAACCGCGCCGCCAATTCCAAACGCCAAGGCTGTAATTCCAGACGATCCGCAAAAACTTTTTTCTTTTGCATCATCGACTTAATCACGCCGCTTGTTGTTGTTACGAGTAATACTGAGAGTGTTAACGCGACAACAAGTTCAATAAGCGT
>JAITIZ010000024.1 GCA_031279215.1 Planctomycetaceae bacterium | reverse complement strand
AAAAATTTATTGTTAGAAGGAACGCGGTCGTCTCGACCGCATTTTTAGGCGTTTTTTGTAAAAAAACAGGGCAGGCGAGACGCCTGCGTTCCTTCTAATATTAGTTTTTAGAAGTTCCCATATAGTATCTTACGGGGATAATAACAAAAATAGACAGTTGCGAAAATGTCTCGGTAACAACCTACTCTTGACAGAATGGTTGTTAAAAAATAAACTTTATAGCGATGATTTGGTTCAATGAATATCATCGCAAACTATTTACCGGAAACTTCTAAAAACCTAATGTAAAAATTTATTGTTAGAAGGAACGCGGTCGTCTCGACCGCATTTTTAGGCGTTTTTTGTAAAAAACAGGGCAGGCGAGACGCCTGCGTTCCTCCTAATATTAGTTTTTAGAAGTTACCTACCCACTATTTTCCCAACATTCTTTATTCTTTATGAAAACCCGATTTGAATCTTTTGCAGGACTTTCTGTCGCAATTATTACGCCTTTTAAAAATGGTCAGGTTGACTATAAAGCACTTCAGGAACAGGTGGAATTTCAGATTGCCGCCGGAACGACGGCAATTGTTCCGGTTGGTACCACCGGTGAAAGTCCCACTCTTTCCTTCGATGAACATGAACGCGTTCTCCATGCCGTAGTCGAAACCGCAAAAGGAAAAATTAAGGTTATGGCAGGTTCCGGCGCAAACTCCACGCACGAAGCTCTTCATCTGACTCAATTCACCAAAAAAGTCGGCGCTGATGCCGCTCTTGTAGTAGCTCCCTATTACAATAAACCCACTCAAGAAGGTCTGTTTCAACATTACAAACTCCTCGCCCAATCTGTCGATATTCCAATTTGTATTTATAATATTCCCGGCCGTTGCGCCCGAAATGTCGAACCAGAAACAATAATTCGACTGACGCAATTCCCAAATATCGTCATGGTTAAAGAAGCAACCGGCTCAATGGATCAAACTTCTTCCATTATCGCAAATACCGATCTCACTGTTTTAAGCGGTGATGACAGTTTAACATTGCCATTGCTGGCACTCGGAGCTAGAGGAGTTGTTTCGGTCGTCGGTAATATTATTCCAAAAGATATCATTGCCCTCTGTAACGCTTTTGAAGAAGGGAATATCGAAAAAGTACAAGCATGGCATTACAAAACCTATTCGCTTTGCCGTGATATGCTCTCACTGTCAACAAATCCAATTCCCATTAAAGCAGCAATGAAAATGTTAGGACGTGATACCGGTGAACTCCGCCTGCCGCTAACACCACTCTCCAAAACCGATGAACAAAAATTACAGAAAACTCTCCAAAATTACGGGATTCTGTCGTAAACCAACCCATAAAATTATCAAAAAAATAAAACAATTATCGCAAATAACAAAAATTCGATAATCTTTACCATGATAATATCTTTATTGGATGACTGTTTTGAATTCGGCTGTTTTGAATTCGGCTGTTTTGAATTCGGCTGTTTTGAATTCCGGCTGTTTTGAATCCGGCTGTTTGCTAAAAGGTTTTACTTGGGGGGTCTTGGAATTTGCTTTTTTAGATATACAATGAAAACCCTGTCGTTTTTTGGAAATAAATATTCAAATATTTAATGAATAGTTCCATGATTATAGGGAACTTCTAGAAACCTAATGTAAAAATTTATTGTTAGAAGGAACGCGGTCGCCTCGACCGCATTTTTAGGCGTTTTTTGTAAAAAAACAGGGCAGGCGAGACGCCTGCGTTCCTCCTAATATTACTTTTTAGAAGTTGCCTATAGAAAGTTTTTGAGGATTTAAAGTAATGTCCGAACCAAAAGAAAAAGAAGAAATCGAATTATCTGGAGTTGTTGTCGAAGAAGTACGCGGAGCATTCCGAGTAAAATTGGATAAAATGGATCATATCGTCTTGTGCCGCCTAGCAGGTAAAATGCGCAAGTTTCGAATACGTGTTGTTCCGGGAGATCATGTTACAGTAGAAGTTAGCCCTTATGATATGAGCCGCGGACGCATCACCTATCGGGAACGTTAAAATTTTACCAAAAATAATCGCAAATAATCGCTCAAATATCTTTTTAAAATCAATGCCCGCGTAGCTCAACTGGCAGAGCGCAGCATTCGTAATGCTGAGGTTGAGGGTTCGATTCCCCCCGCGGGCTGTCCCAATAACCCAATATAAAACAGAACTTCATATCCCCAAAAATCCCGCAAATTTCATAATAATTATTTGTATCTCCTGTATTTTTTGTTTGTTGGAAATCCTGTTTGGATCAAATTTGAGTTTGAAATTTAATTGCGGTAAACCAATAATCGTGTTACAATGTTCACCCAAGAACTCAAACAATTCGGATTACATGAGAATTCCCAAAAAATGTTTTCGGAAACGGAAGCGTTTGCTTATTGTAAACGGTTAACGGAACGGCATTATGAGAATTTTAGTGTTGTCGGTTGGTTGTTACCCCAAAAGTTCCGTCAACCGTTTCAGGTTATTTATGCTTATTGCCGTTGGTCAGACGATCTCAGTGACGAACACGATGGAAGCAACGAATCACGAATAAAATCACTTGAATATCTTCGTTGTTGGGAACAAGGTCTTGATGATTGTTTTCAACACGATAAGCCGGTACCCAATCATCCGGTTTATATTGCCTTGCGGAAAGTTCTTGAACAATTTCAGTTACCCAAACAACCGTTTGCCGATTTATTGGTTGCATTTCGCCGCGATCAGGTTCAATGCCGTTATGCGGTATTTGATGAATTGCTTGATTATTGCCGGTATTCTGCCAATCCGGTGGGGCGTATTGTGCTTTATCTTATTTGTGAAACAAAACCAACTCCAGAACAATTTACCTGGTCGGATTCGATCTGTACAGGATTGCAGCTTGCGAATTTTTGGCAGGATGTTGCGCGGGATATTGAAATCGGGCGTTGTTACATTCCTCAATCTGTTGCGGAACAGTTTGGTCTTGATATTGAAGATATTCGGGATTCTTCGGCGTTTCGTAAAATGATTCAATATTTGGCTGCTGATGCACGTTCAAGATTACAAGCCGGAGTTCCGTTGATCCGTTCTATTCCGAAACCGGTTCAGGCAGATATTGCTCTTTTTATTCGGGGCGGTTTGGCAATTCTCGACGCTATCGAAAAAAACAACTACAACGTCTTAGATCAACGCCCAGCCGTTTCCCGTTGGACAAAATTCCGACTGCTTGTCAACGCATGGCTCTGCGGATGTCTTTTTCAAAACACGATTGGTGATGATACTTTTCTAAAAGTATGATAATAAATATGATAATAAATATGCTTAAGGTAACTTCTAAAAACTAATATATTAGGAGGAACGCAGGCGTCTCGCCTGCCCTGTTTTTTTTACAAAAAAC
>JAITIZ010000020.1 GCA_031279215.1 Planctomycetaceae bacterium | reverse complement strand
GCAATTATACTTCTTGCAGTCATCAATTTAATTTTTCGTAATATATCAGTGGAATAATTGTAGAGAACAACCATAGTAGCCCTGAAAGGGCGCAAGCCTAAAGATCATAAATAATCTTTAGGCTGTCGCCCTTACAGGGCTTTGGTGTGTTATATTTTTTCCGTAGGGCGTTGCCCTACGCTAATGCTGATTGCCCTTTCAGGGCGAGTTTAGTTTAAAACGAAAACAAAAATTTAAAGTGTAATGAGTATATCATCCCAACTTATAATAACAATAAATATGACAAGAACACAATACAAGCCAAGAAGTCCTAGATATCCAGACATCCGAAACATCCGCCGTATATCACGAACAACAAGCGGATTGATATTATCACTCAAGGAATCAAGCCATTCGATAAAACGCCGTAACATAATACCTTTTTGTAATTATTGAATGGAATTTTTATTTTGAATTGTTTCTGACTAAAAACAACTATTTTTATCAATGTTTTATCAATGGGGAACTTCTAAAAACCTAATGTAAAAATTTATTGTTAGAAGGAACGCGGTCGTCTCGACCGCATGTTTAGGAGTTTTTTTGTAAAAAAACAGGGCAGGCGAGACGCCTGCGTTCCTACTAATATTAATTTTTAGAAGGAACGCGGTCGTCTCGACCGCATGTTTAGGAGTTTTTTGTAAAAAAACAGGGCAGGCGAGACGCCTGCGTTCCTACTAATATTCGTTTTTAGAAGTTACCTGATATATTACCAACATTGATTGTTATTCCGGTGAACTGTTCTCATTTTCGTTATCGTTATTATCATCGTTTTCGTTACTCACAACGATTTGGCCGATAAGATTATTTGTTGGGAAGTTTGCCAGAACGTACGTATTTCGTCCGGCGTCCACCTGAATCGTCCGGCTATGTTCCTTACCGAGCCGTGTTGAACTTGGTGAACGACGATAACCATCGGCGGAAAGAGAAAATACCTGACCGGAAGATTGTAATGAAAGACGATGCTTTCCCGCCGGAACTTCTATTCGCGCTGCCTGAATTTCTGCCGGTAAAAGATTCCAGCAACGAGTATCCGCTGTTTCAAGTGTTTCCCAAAGAAAACCGCCAAGTTCCATCGCCAAACTAATCCAAGGATTGGCATCCATCATTTCCTTACTTCCGTACATAATTCCTTTTTTGAGTGAACGCCGAATCACCGCTCTTGCAATAATTTGCGGCTTAACCGCCTCAAATTGTTCTTCCGCCATACGTCCAATGTCTGTTAATGTTTCCGTTTGAGCCGACCATTTTCCATCAATCGAAACAGTAAGCGACGGAACAACTTCATACGGTCGGACAACAACCGGAATCATTACCGGCGCAAAATCTGGAATAATTGGACGTTGACTTGACATTGCCAGACTTAGGGTTATCCAGAATTGCGCCGCTTGTAAAACTTCACAATTCTGCTGCAACTTGTAAGGACCAGCTCCGACAAGCCCGAAAACATACACAACACCATGCCCCGGCGCACTGTGAAAACCGGTTCGGGCTCGTTCTAAATCGCGTTGCCCTTGTACAAAATCCGGTTCCCAGTTACAAACGGTTGCGTAGGCTTTGGTAACATCATCGTAATTGCGAAGCGTTTCTTCCTGCATTGCTCCAATCAGATAAGGTCCAATCGCAACTTGCCGATAAGATTCTGCTTTAAGATTCAGTGTTTTATGTTCATTGTTTGGGTCTTTGACGGTTCCGTTTTGGATGATTTCGTTTTGCTTTTGACCAATTTGCAACGCATAAGCCGGAGCATCGGTTCCATCATACATTAGGTTCGACAACGCAAGAAAAACACGAATCAACACTTTTTCGTAATCTTCACCGGCATAAGATACCGCATTGTCATCTGCCAACATGGAAACGGCTTTTTCCGCAATATTGATAGCTCGTTCCCTTTCGTTTTCGTCAAAACTGTTACGAACTTCACGCAACAGTTTTTCGGCTTCACGCGGGTTTCCGCTGCAAAGTTTGACAATAGATTGATTTAATTTGAGTAAATCTATTTCACTTCGCCGTTTCTTTTTCAGACTTTTATCGAGTTCTTTCTGGGCGGTTTCAATTCTTCCCTGTTCAAAATAATTGCGAATCTTGAGTTGCCGCTCACCAAAACTCGCGCAACCCGAAACCGCAACCAGAACACTGATCACAAAAAAATAGAAAAATAACTTAATCCCAATCAATAATTTCATAACAAAATAGTACTGTTTATCCAAAATTTCCGCAAGATCAAAAATTCCCGAATTGTTTCTGATTTTGGGGGCTTGGATTTTGAAAACTATTCAGGGAAATCGTAATGATCCAAATAATAAAATTTGTAATATCTATACAATAAACGTTTTGGTTTAGTTGAAATTCCGGTAATCTATCAGTGGAATTTTTGTTTTTCGCTCTTAACCCCGCTAGGGGTATGAAGTAGTTGATAGTTGGGAGTTGAGAGTGGATAGTGTCGCAAGCGGATTACTACCAAAACGGTAATCATTCCGCATGCGGCATTTTTTTTGTCCGCAGATTTACGCAGATTATCGCAGATTTTTTTAAAAAATTTGTAATATATACCAATTACACTTTAAAATTCGTTTTTTATTTTTTAGTCTTGTAGGAACGAAAGGTTCGTGTTGATTTTTTTTTCTGGTTTCGTTATATTCTGGTTGCTTTTTGCGTAAAGTTAAAGTTGCCCCCGAACTCACAACAAAACTTACGGGAACTTCTAAAAACATCAGGAACGCAGTCGTCTCGACTGCACATTGCCTATAAAAAGTGCAGGCGAGACGCCTGCGTTCCTCCTAATATTAGTTTTTAGAAGTTCCCTTACTTCAAAACGGGAACAAATTGGGGTGTCCCGAAAACACAAACCGAATAATTTGTACAAACATGATCCGCTATTTCAATTCTGCAGCAGAAACTCTTTCGGCAGATGAACTTCGATCCTATCAGAACCGCCGTTTTCTGGAGGTTCTCCGTTGGGTGTTGACTCGAAATGATTATTACCGTCAACATTTTTCGGTGTCGGGATTAACACAACCGGACGATTTTGGTTCTCTTGAACATTTGCCGGAACTTCCGACATTGAGCAAAGAAGATTTTCGCCAAACGTATCCGCTTGGTATGAGTTGTGTTGATAAGGAGGCGATACGTGAAATGCACATGTCCAGTGGTTCGACAGGCAGTCCAGTGGTCATGCCGTACAGCGAAGCGGATATTGAACAATGGGCGGAGTGTATGGCACGGTGTTACGTTATGGCTGGAGCCGCACCGGGATATCCCGTACAAATTACACCATCGTTTGGTCTGTTTAACGGCGGGTTTGGAATGTATCACGGAGCAAGAAAAGCAGAACTTTTCGTAATTCCTACCGGCTCCGGTAATACAGAACGGCAAGTCCGTTTGGCAAAAGATTTCGGAACGAAAATCCTCTGCGGGGTTGTTTCCTACACGATTCGGATTCTTGAAGTTATGCGGGCTATCGAAATTGAATTACCGCATTTGAAAATTGGTATTTTTGGTGCGGAAAGTTTTTCTGAAGGGATGCGTAAACGGATTGAATTGGAACTTGGTATTGAATCGTTCGACATTTACGGAATGACGGAAACCGGCGGAGTTGGAACTCTCGGTATGGATTGCCCTTGCCACAACGGAATTCACGTCTGGGAAGATCATTACCTTGTCGAAATTCTCGATCCGGCAACCGGAAAACCTGTTCCTGATGGTCATCAAGGAGAAGTTGTTGTAACCTCATTGACAAGACAAGCTCTTCCCGTCATCCGTTTCCGAACCGGCGATCTTTCAAAAATTGTTTCGCGTGAAAAGTGTGATTGTGGGCGAACTCATCTTCGTATTGCTCCTATTGTAGGGCGGACGGATGACATGCTGATTGTCAAAGGAGTCAACTTCTTTCCAAAACAAGTGGAGCACGCATTACTGGAAATTCCTGGAGTTTTGCCGCATTATCAGATTGTGATTGAGGAATCTGAGGGGGTTCGGGATGTTCGGATCAATGTGGAGGCAGATGAAACGGTAACAGGTTATATGGTCGAAAAACATCTCAAAGAACGTCTTGGTTTTTCACCCAAAGGTGATGTCTTCAAACCCGGCGAACTCCCGCGCCAAGAAGGAAAAGCCCAACGAGTGTTCTACACAACTCACAACCAAACACAATAACACAAAATTGCCGAAAAAGTAATCTATCCGTGGAATTTTCGATTAACCGCAAGAGCCGTTATCAAGGTAAAGAATGTTTGGAAACTTCTAAAAACTAATATTAGGAGGAACGCAGGCGTCTCGCCTGCCCTGTTTTTTTACAAAAAACGCCTAAAAATGCGGTCGAGACGACCGCGTTCCTTCTAACCAATAAATTTTTACATTAGGTTTTTAGAAGTTCCCTAA
>JAITIZ010000007.1 GCA_031279215.1 Planctomycetaceae bacterium | reverse complement strand
GTTTTTTGTAAAAAAACAGGGCAGGCGAGACGCCTGCGTTCCTCCTAAATATTAGTTTTTAGAAGTTACCATAAGTATTTCATAAAAATTCCAACCAGTTCTATTGAAGTGGGAAATTTTTTTTGTCGAAAAAATGGTAAGCGTTCTCTTGTAATCTTATTGCCAATATGTAAAATGCAAAAAATGGGAAAAATATGAAATTTATTATTAAGAATAAGTTGAAATTTTAATTTTACAAGATATGCTATAAGTAATAGTTCCATTCTGATTTATTTTAAATTTACCTTTCTTGCAAATTGGAGCGGTAAGATGACATTGTATCCCATTCGGATTATCGGGCATTTTTTTTCTATTTTGGTTCTCTCTGCCATAATCTTGGCAAATTCTCTACCAGGAGAAGAAACTCATGGTGAATATGCCTTTTACACTGCACCAGAGGGAACAAGTTATGTAGCAGTTGGATTACGGGGTGTTCCGATTCCAAGTACGGCAACCACCGAAGTTGTCTTTCTTGTCGATACCTCCGCCAGTCAGGTCGGTCAGGCTCGACATGATACTTTAGCAACCCTTCTCGCAACAATCAGAAATCTTCCGGCAAATGCGCAAATCCAAATTCTGACAATGGATGTGGAAACAGAATCGCTCACTGCCGGCTTTGTTCCCAACGGTTCCGCAGAACTCAAAACGGCTTTGGCAAAATTACAACGCCGTGTCCCACTCGGAGCAACCGATATGGGCAAAGGTCTCGAAACAGCCCAAAAAGCCTTTGCCGGACGTAATCCCGATGCACGCCGCGCAGTCGTCTATTTTGGTAATGGTCGGAGTATGGCTAAAACAGTTGATATTTCCTTGTTTGAAAAAGAAGTCAATGATTATGTTACCGCAAAAATTCCGTTCACCGCTTGCGCTGTCGGAATTGGGACAAATCTTGGTCTTATCGGAGCCTTCACCAATCAGACCGGCGGTAATCTTATTGATATGAACGCCCAGATTCAAGCCGGAAGTGATTCGGCATTGGTTACGGCATTGGATTTAGTGTTGGAAGATAAGGAAAAGAACAAAGAAAAAGTTGTCGAATTGCCAAAGTTTATCCCAATGTTCGGAAAACAAATCGCCGACTCCATCACCGCAACAATTGTTTGGCCCTATCAAGATTCTTACGCTTTTCCTGAAGAATGGGAAATCTATCCCAAAACATTGCAACCAATTAGAAGTGATCGGGAAACAATTCTCGTTGGAAGAACCCATGCCGAAAAACTTGCTGCTTTCACGTTGAAACTCAAAGGCGCAACGCCCGGAAATGAAATGGATTTAGCGTGGAATTTCGTACCCAATCAAGAACCGAATGCCGCTTCAGGAAATAATTTTCTCGTTGCCGTTGTAGAACTCGCCGCAAAAGATAACGGTTTGACAATGCCTATTGTTGGTTGGGATTCGTTGGCAACAATCCGTGACGGTTTTATCGTTAATATTACTGACCAAATTAGCCGAGCTGATGCCGCTATTAAAACAGGCAACCGGAATCAGGCAATGACTATTTTGAACAATGTCTTACGCCTTGACCCAAAAAACAAAACAGCCGAACGGCTTTATAAAATTGCTGAACAAAGTGAAGAAGGTGAACCGCTGACAATTGAGGAACAAACTCCAATTGCTATAAAGGGCGGAATTGGTGACGATAATACTAATATTAATAATACTAATGCCTCTGAAATAAGCCGCACTCCTCAGTTGGTTGATGCGGTAACGCAAGAGCAAAACATTGTTTCGCAAAAGGTGATGAATGAAGTCCGGCAAACTATCAACGATGCTGTTGCGCGGATGAACAACGATCCGGAAGGAGCTCTTCAAAATCTTAAATTGACAGCGTCAATGGTTCGTGATAATACCTCACTCAATCCTGATAAACGTCTTTTGGCTTTGGATCGGATTGGTAATACGATTCGTCAGGTACAGCATGTTCAATACAACAACGAATTCAAACAAATTCAGGCGGATGCGAATGCTGCTGCGGAACGTGATCGGCTTCAAGCACTTCATGATCTTCAGGAATCACGGACGAAAGCCGTTCAGATTTTCAACCGTTTTGCTGCTTTAATGAGTGCCGGTGAATACAAGGTTGCTACGACGGTTGCCGAAGTTGCGATGGAGATGATTCCCGACAGTACAACACCGTTTGCCGCTCAACGTTTGGCAGAAATGGCAAGTTATATCATTGAATACAATGAGTTACGGCATCGACGGCATCTTGGGTTTGTTGAATCACTGATGGAAGCGGAACGATCTTTTATTCCAATTCCTGAAGAACCGCCGCTCACTTATATTGATCCAGAACGTTGGCTGATTCTTTCGGATCGCCGTAAAGAACGTTATGCTGTTTCCGATCTCTCACAATCAGGTGCCGCAGAAAAGAAAATCAGTAAAGCTCTCGAAAAGAATATGGATTTAGACCTCGACGAAAATACAACATTCGAAGACCTCTTTAATATGATCAAAGATAAAAATCCCGGAATCAATATTGCAATTGATCCCAAAGGTGCCGGAGGACTCGGAATTACCTCAAGTTCACCGGTTGTTCGCGAACCAATGAAATACAACGGAATCAAATTACGCAGTATTTTACGAATCATTCTCAGTGAACAGGAATTGACTTATTGTATCAAAAATGAAGTTTTGTTGATTACTTCTGAAGAGGAAGCGAAAAAATATATGTCGATCAAAGTTTATCCGATGGCTGATCTTGTTGTTGATCCGACTCCGATTTCCGGTAGCATGGGCGGAATGATGGGAGGCATGGGAGGCATGATGAATGGCGGCGGGATGGGAGGCATGAGCGGAATGAGCGGCATGAGCGGAATGGGAGGCATGAGTGGAATGGGAGGTATGGGCGGCGGAATGGGCGGAGGAATGTGGTCTATTCCTGACGAAGTTCGTAAAGATGTTCCCGCTAAAGCAAAACAAACAATTACCAACGCCAAAACCGCAACAAATTTACCGGAATTTTGGGATACGTTTTTCTCAAACAATAAAACGGATGAAGTTCTTATTAAAGAGATCGGACGCCGTTTACTTGACGAAGTGAAAGCCCGAAAACCGGTTGAAGATCAAGTGGTTGCTTTGGTTGAATCGGCTCTTCTCAATGATGCAGGACAACCTTGGATGTACGAAGCCCTTGCGATTACGCTTTACCAAAAAGGTGCTCCAATACAAGAAGTAGAACGAGCCGTATTGTCTGCTGCGGATTTTTGTGAGAATCCAATTGATTTGATGAATGTAGGCTTTTTTATGCGAACACTCGGTATGAAACAAAAAGCCTTTCCGTTATACAAACAGGCTCTCGAAGTAATGATTCCGAAACAGGAATTTTATTCGGCAACTCTTCGTTTAGGACAAGAATTGTATGACGAATTTCAAGATGAAACATCGCTCCGTTGGATTGCTTTAGCTATTCTTGCTCAGGAATGGGAAAGTAACTCAGGTCGAAAAATAGTGGAGAATGCCCTTAATTCGCTCCAAAATCTCGAAATCAAAATGCAAAAAAACGGACGTATCGAAGAAGCAACCCAATTAGCCGCCGAAATTCGGGAAGTCAGATTGCGGGATTGTGTTGTAACAGTGGAATGGACCGGCAATGCCGGACTTGATCTTATGGTTCGCGAACCGACCGATGCGTATTGTTGGTTCGCCAATCCCCGAACTCTTTCCGGCGGTATTCTCAAAACAATACCTGTTACAGAATCAGGTGAAACAATAACCGGAACTTTGACCGAACAATCCGGTGTCAAAAAAATCTCCTATATTTGTCCCAAAGGTTTTAATGGAAGATATGCGGTTGTTCTTCGAAAAGAATGGGGCGAATTGGCGAATAATATGGTTAAAATTGCCGTTGAAACAAATATTGTTCCCGGCGAAAAAAGACGTGAAGGAACTGCTTTTCAAATGATACAAGATGGAATTATTGTTTGTTTTGATTTGGAAACCGGCCGCCGTACCGAATCATTGGAAGAAGGTGTTCTCGATGTTGCTTCACTTCGGATGAGTGTTGCCCAAAAACAGATCGCTCGAAATAACGCACTAAAACGTTTAGCCGATGATGGTCTTTTAGGACAAATTATCGGCGGCTCGGGCGGAAGTAATGAATTTGGTTATAATCAGCTCAATTCCGGTAATAGTTCGTCGCGTAATTATTATCCGTACAATTATTTTGGTCCTAGTGCTGTTGGTTACCGACCGGTGATCACAACATTGCCGCAAGGAGCAATGTTGATGTCGAATGCGGTTGTTAGTGCAGATCGCCGTTATGTACGAATTTCTCCTTCTCCGCAATTCACGGATATTCGCAGCGTTTTTAAGTACAATATCGCTGGAGGTGATACGGAAGACATGACTGATATGATGGGTAGTAGTGGCAGTGGTAGCAGTTATGGCGGTAGTAGTGGTAGCGGTATGAGCGGCATGGGCGGATACTAGACACTAGAACGTAGAATAATTGTTTTTCAATTTTTTCGTGTAATTTTTGTGTGTTTCGTGTTAAAAAAAATTAAACACAAAACACACTAAATTTCACAAAAAATTTTTAAACACGAAATACACTACATTTCACGAAAAACACGAAAGTTATCTAAAAAACCTTTCGTGTTTTTCGTGTAATTTCGTGTGTTTTGTGTGTTTCGTGTTTAAAAAAATTAAACACAAAAATGCCCAAAATAGAATGTTACTCTCAACTCTCCACTACTTAACTACTTGGTGGAGAGCAGGGAGTTCACAAGCGGATGAAAACCGAAACGGCAATCATTCCGCCAACAAAGTATTCCTTATTGACTAACTAAGAGTTTGTTGATTTCGTCGATGGACAGACCGGTTCCTTTTGAGATTGTTTCAACATCGATACCGAGTTGGATGAGATTACGGGCAATTTCGGTTTGCCGTTTGGCTTCGCCTTCAGCTAAACCTTCAGCTTTACCTTTAGCTTCGCCTTCGGCTAAACCTTCGGCTTTACCTTTAGCTTCGCCTTCGACTAAACCTTCGGCTTTACCTTTTTCGATCCCTTTTTCGAACCCTATTTTGATTCCTTTTTTGATTCCGTCATCTTTTGCGGTTTTTAGGACGGAATAGTTATCGCGGTAGATCTTCAGGTCGTGCTCATAAACTGCCTGGTCAATAAGGGGGAGTTTGACATACTCTGCGGTGTTGAAAGCACGTTCAAAAATGGGTTCTTTCAGGATAGCAGGAATATCGTCGAAATTGGTAAGATTTTTCAGGAAGTAGAACCACTTATCTTTGCGGTTTTCAAGTTCGGATTCGGTTTTGGTAAACAACGGCATTTGAAAGAACTGGTACTGGAGTTTTTCGTAAAATTCTTCACCATCTTGATCTTTCAGGCTGACTTCGCGTAAAAATTTTTGACAGTCTTTTTTTTTGTCATACATAAAATTCAGAATCGCAATAAAATAAATTTGGTTCAAATTATAGTTCCAATCACCTTTGTAGGCTTGGGCGCGGATGGGGAAGGTGGAATAAAAAACAGAACGGTCTTTGAAATAGTGTTGTGGTGCTTTCTGCATTTCCACGATGAATGATTCATTGTTGTGGCTCCGGCAGGCAATATCGAACACCGCCATACGTTGGAGTGGAGAATCAGGCATATTCGCCGGATTCCGAAACGTCAATGTTTTAACATGATGTTCCGGCGGCAAGACGGCGTTTAGAAAGTCAATAAGTAAATCTTTGTTGGCTTCTTCGCCAAAAAGTTTTTTGAAACCAAAATCAGTATAGGGATTGATGTAACGGGATGGCATAGCAATTATGAACAGGGAAGAGGGAAACGGTGAACAGGGGAACGGTTCGCAATCCGTTTGCGAACACTATTAATTTGCTGTTCCATTCTATCTTTTTCGCCGATTCTAGGCAAGACGAAAAAATTTTTCGCCGTAGTTGAGAGTTGAGAGTTGAGAGTTGAGAGTGGATAGTACCGCAAGCGGATTTATTACCATTGTGATAAAAATTCCGCTTGCGACACTATCAACAGTCATTGTCTATTTTCGTCCGCAGATTTACGCAGATTTTCGTCCACTGATTTTCGCCGATAATTCGATCTTCGTGGATTTTCAAGGATTCTTTTTTGAGAGTACGAAATAACGAAACAAACAAGGGAAGAATAAACAAAAAATATAAAAAATTATTTTCAAAAAAATTTTAAACACGAAATACACGAAATTTCACGAAAAACACTAAAGTTATCTAAAAAACCTTTCGTGTTTTTCGTGTGTTTCGTGTTAAAAAAAATTAAACACAAAATAGACAATTACTTCC
>JAITIZ010000637.1 GCA_031279215.1 Planctomycetaceae bacterium | reverse complement strand
GCTGCCGCCCTTACAGGGCTTTGGTGTATTATATTTTTTCCGTAGGGCGTTGCCCTACGCTAATGCTGATTGCCCTTTCAGGGCGAGTTGAGTTTAAAACGAATACCGAAATTTAAAGTATGAAAAGTATATTAACTATTAACTACTACGATCCTGTTTTTTAGGGCAATTCATTATCCGTAACTTGTCATTTGAATAACATGTTGTATGGTTGTTGCGATGGGCATTCCGTGAACATAGGGTTCGAAACTGTCAATGAGCATGATCACCACAAGATTCCAACCATCCATTAACACGAAAAGCATCAGTTTAAACGGTAACGAAATAATCACCGGCGGTAACATCATCATTCCCATCGATACCATAACACTGGCAATCACCATGTCAAGAACCAAAAACGGTAAATAAATCTGAAAACCAATTAAAAACGATGTTTTCAACTCACTCAACATAAAACCCGGTAACAACGCCCGCCATGGAACATTTCGCCATGTCAAGTGTTCCGGTACTTTGTAATCTTTTACGTAACGCAAGAGTTCAAGAACGATATCGGTATTGCCGCAACGTTCGATTTGAGCAGCCATAAACTGCCGAACCGGTAATTCTCCCTTTTCCCACGCAACCTCAAGTCCAATACGCCGTTCACTGAATGGTAACACCGATTCCGTATAAACTTCCGACCAAACCGGCATCATAATCAGCATCGTAATAAAAAGCGATAACGCCGTAATTACCTGACTGGGCGGTAATTGGTTTGTGCCGATTGCCTGCCGTAACACCGCTAACACCGTCATCACCCGCACAAACGATGTGGTCATGATCATAATTGACGGCGATAATGTAATCACGGTTAAAATCACCATGATTTGCAATGTTGAAACCAAACCGCCAGGTGTTCGTAAAAAATCGGCTCCAGGTAAAACCTCTTTGGGAACTCCCAACGTCATATCCCCAGGTTGCGGAGGATTTTCCATGACCGGAGGTTCAAGCGGTGTTTGAGTTGGCAGGAATGAGTCGTCATTGGAACGGTTAACAGCAGCGTTGTTGGCATCAGGTTCGGGATTCCAAAAATGCGGCTCAACCCGATTCGCATACATCCCCGGCGGACGACGCGGATTGTAATTGTTCATCGTCGCTTCCTGCGATAACACCAATGAAAATAACCCGCAAAATAAAAATACCGGTAATAAAAAGAACAATAAATTCCGAAACGTATTGATTTGACCAACCCATTTTGAAGTTACGGGATATTGGAAATTTTGTTTTACAATTAAGATTATTTTTTCAACCATGTTGCCCTCCCTTCGCAAGAATTTCAGCAAGACTCTCATCCGGTTCACTGTAAATATCGACCAATGTTGATTGTTTTGATCGGCTGTTTCGTATCGGAGTTTTTCTGTTATCAATATTAACTTTGGTAACATCAGTTCCAAAATAACCGCCTTCAGTTCCGCCTGTTGAAAAACTACTCAATGTTTTACGGAAAAACTCGGTCGAAGAATGAGTATCAAGTTGCCGGCATAACCCCAATAAAGGAACGACTTCATCAGGGTCTGTAATCTCCGTAATCGGCGAAACCCCATCCGGTGTGATCGAAACTAAAAGAAGACGGTTGCCAAGACGTAAAAGATGAAGTTGAATCTTCTGAGTCAACATCGCACGCCCTAAATTTTCAAACACCTCTTTCGGAAGTAAACTATTACCCTTCGGCGAAACCTTTTTGAGAAACAGTACAAGAATGAAAAATATCCCAAGTACAATCAATAAACTACCCAAAACTGATATTATTGGTGTTACCGCACTTGATATTTTGGGGCGGGTCAGTAATCTTTGACCACTCTCCGTCTTGCCCGAACCAAGCGGTTTATCAAGTAATTGATCGGAAAATTTATCGGAAGATTGATTATTTTGTGTTTCAGAAGTTGCTGTTGTTTCGGCAATGGCAGTTTTAATTGGAGTTTCAACGATAGTATTTTCTTTTGTTTCGATTGGTTCTGTGATTTCTGTTAGTCTATGCTCTGCTGGTCTATGATCTGCTAGCCTATGATCTGCTGGTCTATGAGAAGCCGGTTTATGGGACGGCTGTACCGGTTCCATCACCGCAACCTGCTGAACCGGTGAATGTTCATAATTATAAGCGTGTACTGTCTGAGGAGGTTGTTGAACAAGCTGTTCGATTGGTTGTTGAATTGATTGGGGCGGCGGTGAGGAGGTATTCCGCAGAATAACCGGTGTTGCGGACAGTGCCTCGCGAACATGATGGAGTTGTTCGGAAGATCTTGGCGGAATTGGTGCGGAGATTGTTGATGTTACAGATGTTGCCGATGTTACGGAAGAGGTTGACGGTTTGGTAAAATTGCCCGTCACAAAAGATGCCGAAGGACGAGCAATAAACGGACGATCCGGTTCTTCCGCAACAACGTGTACCGCCCCAAAAATACTCGCCAAAATAATCGTAATTATTAAAATTGTCAAAATACGCAAACTGGGCATCCTTGCCCTCCAAAAATCAATGTTGGTTGATCAACCTGAAACAATATTGTCGTCTAAAATTCCTTTTTTAGTATATTCGAACAACAATTCCCCGAAAATCATAACGCTCTTCCCAAAATGATTTGTAAAGATTATTCCTTTACAACTTTTAACGGCAGATTCTAACAAAATTTTTCATTTCGACCAAGAGCAATTTTTCTTCAATAATACTCATTACACTTAACCATTGGGTTTTCGTTTTTTGACAAGATCAACAGATTGTAACCAAAGATCAATAGATTGTAACAAGATAAACGGAATTGACGGGAATTTTAAATAAAAGATACAAAAATTCCTAGTGTTCCCATGCCGGTTGTTAAAATGGTTAAAATTTTTCGGGTAATTTCGGCATTTTGTGGTCTATTGTTCACGTGAATTATCCCAAGGTAGGCAATGTTTCGCCGAAGGGCTTCCACCTACGGTTGACTATCTTTGGTTTACCTAAATGAACACTCCATCCTGGAAATATTAAGAATTTTTTTGAATAATTGAAAAAATTTTAGTTGACAACATCGAGATTTAAGTTTAAACTATAAAAATCATTGCGATTTAATTTATCTTTTTTGCCGCTTGTTCTGTGGCAAACGAATCGCGGTGATTTCGATGAAACCTTGTTAAATAAGGAACATGACAATGAAAAACTTTGTAGAAAATGCTTTGAAAAATTCACAGAAAAATTCACAGAAAAATTTGGTGAAAAGTCCAATGTTAAAATGGGAAAACCAGGAGGGCGACAATCTAAGTGGAGAGTTGATAACAGACAGTGGTGAGTGTTCATTTTGTTCTAAACTCTTCCTTGTAAACTTCTTACAACTTCTCCGTTCTTCACCATTCGGCTTTACCTTGGTCGAACTTCTTGTGGTGATTGCGATTATCGGCGTGTTAATCGCTCTTCTGCTGCCTGCTGTACAAGCCGCACGCGAGGCGGCAAGACGGATGCAATGTGCGAACAATCTCAAACAACTCGGTATTGCCTTTCACAATTACGTTGATCGCAATACCCAAATGATGCCGGCACAAGGTTATCGGCGTGGTGCTGGAGGCAGTCCTCCCCTCTCATTTTTTTCCTCTTTATTTCCCGGTATGGAACAAGATGCCGTTTATAATGCTATTTACGGCAGTCCGACAACGATTGTTCCCGGCGACGCTCAAGCTCCGGCGAAATCTCCTCCTTGGCATGCTGCTTCGGTTGCGGCTTACCGTGTGGAGATTTCGTCGTTGTTGTGTCCTTCGGATGGTAACAATAGAAAACCCATCGAACTTGCACCAGCCCGTACAAATTATCGGGCTTGTCAAGGAGATTGGCCCGCAGCAGGAACAGGAAATGGAGCCGATGATTTTCGGGGAATTATTACAGGAATTGGTTTGTGGGGAAAATTAAGTATTATTACCGATGGAACCAGTAATACGGTTTTGGCAAGTGAACGTAATTGCGGCGGCGGAATGCCGAATGATCTCCGTTCAGGAATCCACAATGTTTCCGGTGTGTTTCATTCCGGTTCACGGCTTCTTAATCCGCAATTATGTCTCACTAATGACCTGAACGGTTCCAATGAAATTCTCAATGGTATTGAGGACACTCTTCCCAGTAATCCCGGAGCGGTGGTTGTTAGCGGCTGGTCGAACAATACCGGCGGTTATTCCTGGTTAGATCCCGCAACTTTTTTTATTACCTTTCAAACGATTTTACCGCCTAATTCGCCTTCGTGCAGTGAAGTGGCTACTGGACAGCATCAGAACAACCGGACACTTGTTCCTGCATCAAGTAATCATCCGGGCGGTGTTAATCTTGTTTTATGCGACGGGGCAACCCGGTTTGTCGGTAACACTATTGATGTCGGCAATGAATTGAATCTTCCGCCGGGCGGTACAACATCAGCTCCCGAAGCACCAACAGCTAATTCCCGTTACGGTGTTTGGGGAGCCATGGGAACTCCGCAAGGTAAAGAATCTAAAAGTCTCTAACGTTGTGATTTGTGTCGGTTTTCGGTTTTAGAAAAACAAACCGGCGCAGTCTTCGTTTGTTGTTACTGAAAAGTGTTTGTATGTTTGTATGTTTATTCCTTTAACTTTTATTTTATGACTATGAAAAATTATTATTGTACACTTTTGTTTGTGTTTTTGGGCAGTGTTTTAATTTTAGGCGGTTGCGGTTCAAAGACAAAACTCGATGGTTTGTCTCCGGCGCAAGGAATTGTAACGCTGGACAATGTTCCTGTTACAGGGGCTTCTGTTTCTTTTTCGCCGGTTTCTGGAAGCGAGACAATGCGTGCCGCCGCCGGACAAACCGACGCTCAAGGTCAATTCATTATGACCACGCTTTCACCGCAAGACGGTGTTATGCCGGGCGAGTTTATCGTAACTGTTGTTAAGTACGAAAAATATGGTCCGCCTCCGGCAAAAAAAGTAGATGAGTCGGGAGAAGACATCACCCCGCCTCATCCTGAAAAAAATGTTCTGCCTTCTAAATATGAAAGCCGTGAATCATCAGACATTAAAATTATGATTCCGGCAGCAGGAGACAAAAACATTAAAATCGAACTTAAACCGTAATTTAA
>JAITIZ010000553.1 GCA_031279215.1 Planctomycetaceae bacterium | reverse complement strand
TGCGTTCCCGCATGCGGTCATTGGACACCGGACGATAGTTTTTTCTGCTTTTTTGCACTATTTTGTTGGTACGCCTCTTTCCCAGATTATCACTATTTTTAGTACGATATTTTATTTCGCTCTTACCTCCGGCGGTTTGATTCATTCTTGGCAGAAGTTGTCGAGTTGTTTGGTTGGTTGGTTGGTATGACGAGATTGGCGATTTGTTACGTCATTCGGCGGTGTTACATGCTGATGAGACGGGTTGGCGGGTAAACGGCAAAACGTATTGGTTATGGTGTTTCACGACGCAGGATGCAACCTATTTTGTTATTGATCGCAGCCGAGCGAGTCCGGTAGTGTTACGTTTTCTAAAAAATGTTTTTAATGGTATTCTTGTTACAGACTTTTGGGGTGTGTACAATGCGGTCGTATGCGCGGGTAAACAAAAATGTCTTGTTCATTTACTTCGTGAGTTGAAAAAAGTAACGAAGTACAGTGACAAAAGTGTTCATTGGTTATTATTTTCGAAACGCTTGAAACGTATTCTTCGCGACGCGAGGCGTCTTTGCGGCGAACGCGAGAAGATGCCGGAATCGGATTACGAACGGTTACGGAATCGTCTTGAGCAACGGTTGACAAAGTTATTGGAACAGGAATGGAATAACGCAGACGCGAAACGTTTAGTAAAGCGGTTACGACGTCATCGGAACGAACTCCTGACTTTTTTGTATTATAAAGACCTGCCGTTTGACAACAATCATACGGAACGTGTTATTCGCGGCGGAGTGGTGATGCGTAAAAACAGTTATTGCAACCGAAGCCTGAAAGACGCGGAAACGCAGGCGATCTTAATGAGTATCTTTCGTACACTAAAACAACGAAATTATAAAAATATTAACATTATCATCGATGCAATAAAAATTTATCACAAAACCCGAAAATTACCAAAATTACCAACAAAAAAATGACCAAATCACTGATATATTACTAAAAAATTAATTTTTATTTCGACTGAAATTGATTTCCGTTAATTGAAGTTATAATAGAACACTGAAGAAAAATGAAACAAAAATCAACACAAATGATTTCGAACCAATTGACCAATATCAATTGTTGGTCTCCAGACAGCCGATTTTTGTTTTACGATATTCGAAACGGCAAGAATGCTTCCTTATTTGACGGAACACGAATCGAAAAACTTCATCCCGAATCGGGAAAAACCGAAACTCTTTATGAATCGAAAAACGGAGCCTGCTGCGGTGTTGTAACTTGTTCACCGGTTGAAAATAAACTTGTTTTCATTCACGGTCCCGAATATCCTGATGCGGATTGGAATTATTCGTTTCAACATCGTTACGGCGTGATTCTTCATACCAACGGACAAACGGAAATACTGGATGCTTGTAATATTGTTCCGCCGTTTTTGCCTGGTGCGTTGCGTGGCGGTTCGCATGTTCATGTTTTTAGCGGTGATGGTCAATGGGTTAGTTTCACGTACAACGATCATCTGCTCGATTTATTGGACAAAAATGAGAATGCTCTGCCGCATGATTTTGATCAACGGAATATCGGTGTTGCGGTTCCGCTTTGTCCTGTTCATGTCAATCGGAATCATTCACGGAACCGCGACGGTTCCTATTTTTCTGTTCTTGTTTCACAAACAGTTAATCATCCTCAACCGGATAGTAACGAAATTCAGAAAGCGTATGAGGAAGCATGGATTGGTGTTGACGGTTACATTAAACCGGACGGTTCACGGCAGAAGAAAGCCCTTGCGTTTCTCGGTGATGTTATTGTGAACAAAAATCAAATAGTTACGGAAGTTTTTATTGTTGATCTTCCTGAACGGTTGGAAAATTTTACTGTTTCCGGCAGTGCGCTGTTGGAAGGAACACAGACACGTCGTCCTGCTCCGCCGCATGGAATTGCGCAACGTCGTTTGACGTACACGACAGACCGCCGTTTCCCCGGAATTCAAGGGGTGAGACATTGGGTTCGTAGTTCACCGGATGGGTCGAAGATTGCGTTTCTTATGCGTGATGATGCGGGAATTGTTCAGATTTGGACAATTTCGCCGAATGGCGGTTCTCCCCATCAATGGACTCACGGTTTCCATGACGTCACTTCGGCGTTCACTTGGAGTCCTGACGGTAAGAATATTGCCCACGTCATGGATCATTCCATTTGTATCAGTTCAAAAACCGAAACAATCCGTCTAACTCCAAAAATTAATGAAACAGATGAAACCGATTTGCCGTTACCGTATGCCGTTGTTTTTTCCCCTGACGGTTCCAAAATTGCGTTTCTTCGGCATCAACATCAATCGAACCGCATTTTCGTTATTGAAAGTCAATTGTGAGCTAGAGATAACTATTCATGATGAATGGCAAGCAAAAGTGAATGGACAGCCTGAGTCATTGCTTCGGGATAAGCGGGAACATCCAAAACATGAAAAATAAAACAATTCGTTTCTTTTTTACTCAGTTCCCATGTCAAACGTCCGTTGTCTTCACATTGAACCTTAACCGGTTCCATCCGAAACAACGCATCATCTCCTGCTTGATGAGCAGAAACAATTTTTCCTGATTTTGTAACGGTTAGCCCCGCCAAAATAAAAAAACTTGCCGTTGACCACATTCCGCGTTGTCCTTCCAAAATTTTGTTCCATTCCGTTTCCGGCGGTGTTGTTTTGAGCATCCGAAGATAACGCGGATCTTTCGATTGCGAAAACATGTACCAAAAAAATGTTGCCAAAGACGGTTGAATCCCTTCAAGTGCTTTTTTGTGCGATAACCAGTAAAACGTTCCCCATTCGCCGGATTTTCGTTCTTCGGTCATATTCCAGCATGGAAACCAATACAACGGACAAGGAAGTTCAAACATTGCGGCATACGCAGCCGGATTGAGTTTGACGTTATATTCGAGTATTTCCGGTTTTGCTTGATGAGTTCCGCCGGAATTGAGATAGATTCCCGAACATTTTGTACGAAATAGTTCAGGTTCACGCCGTGCGGCAACCGCAACATCGGTTGCGGAACCGACAATGGTAATCGCAACAGGACGGTCGCTTTTTTGTAAAGTCTCAATAAGAAAACGAATACCAATTTCGTCACGCCGTGAAAGATTCGGAAGCGTATCGTCCTTTTTCGCAACAAGAATCTCCGAACCGACATAAGCGGGAACATTCAGTCCGCAAATCCGGTTAAGTTGCGCAACTGCCATGAAATCGGGATCACCTTGACGAAATCCCGGCAGATAATCGATACCGATACCTTTCAAATCAATCAAACCTTGAGAGGCAAGCGAATAAATGCACGCTAAATCGAAATGATCATCAGGATCGCCGTGCGGATGAAACAAATCCGTGAGATGAATCACCGGAACAGTTGAAACCGGAGCCGTTGAAAACGGAACCGCCGAAACAGTTTCCGTTCCGAAAACATTAAATAAATTGCAACCAAACGGCAACAACACGCTGGTCTGCAAAAATGAACGTCGTGAAAATAAATGGGACATAATTTTGTTTTAGGTTAATATTAAATGTTTCAAAAAAAAATATTATTATAGGCAACTTCTAAAAACCTCCGGCAAATACCATTTTTTCAACAGGATATACATAATTTACAAGATTTTATTTGATTTTTATCCTGACATCGGAAAGATAACATTTTGCTTTACGGGAACAATAACAAAATAAACAATTACGTAGTAGTTTTAGGTTAAACTTTATTTTATCGTAATATTTCAGCGGAATGGGTGAATTTTCCTTAGCCGTTTACGTTATAACATTATGGTGTATGGTGTAGGAGTAAAAGTCTTCCGCCCCAAAGGGGCAATGCGTAACAACCCGCCGCAACGCGGCGGGTAGCAACACACTTAAACAATCGCCCTGTAAGGGCAATGGAAAGTTGGGAATGATCGTGAGTTGGCTTAACGATAAAGTAGTAAATACATCGGCAATTCCATCCATTGCCCTTTCAGGGCGAAAGAAATTTCACCCATTTCACTGAAATATTACATTTTATCATAAATTGATTTTTTGCAATATTTCAGTGAAAAAAATCCGCTGAAATATTACAAAAATATCTAATTTGCAAAAACGTAATATAAAATGTAGGCGATTACGTTTTATTATGGAATTGTTACAGAAACACCATCAGCTACATCGCTTAAGCGAATCAGATGAAGTGGTCTGGTCGTTACTGCAATTCCACGAACGGAACCATCACCAATCAGAAAATGACAAATACCTGGATGAAAACTTCCAAATCCAATATGATTGACATAACTGCCATTGACAATTATGTCCGGTTTAGCGATACCAAAATTTCGACAAACACCGGTATCTGTCCAATAATCCATAGCCCGCACGGATCCACCAGCCGAAGCTTCCCACGCACCACATCCACCATAAAGATAGGAACAATCACCTTGTCCGTCTTTTACTTGATTACACTTACCAACGAAATCACGGGCTATGAATTTTTCTCCGAACAAAAACTGATTACTTGTTCCATCTGCTAACCATGCCAAAGTATCTCGCGGTTCATAAGCACGCCATTTTTTGCGATTTCCATAAGAAAACGATCCAGACGCGGCAGTAGAAGGTTCCTCTGTAATGGCTTTTCGAAACGGTGATCGCAAGACCTGTTGACTATTGTCAACGGGGAGAATTGCCCACCAATCGGCAGTGAAACTACCAGTTGAATCGTATCCTTTCAATGGAATTTGATTTAAGTCATCATCATACTGATTGGGCGGACAAAGTACGACTATTGCGTAATCTGTTGTGGGACCAGACCGTGAGTAATCGGCACTGGTACCGTCTTCACCTGCTGTAACAATATTATTCCCCCCGCCTCGCCGTGAGGGACAAACATAAACAGGAACTGAACCGAACGCTTTACGTTCCTCCGCATTCAATGGGTTTTGAATATAGCCGTTATTCCCAGCCCACCAATCATTGGTAGAGTCACCTGCTCGTACCACTTCTGCTGCTATACCGATATTGAAATTTCCTGTCGCCGTTTCTTTCAAACCGTCCAGACGTTCATACAGAGCTGCCTGTTCAACGAAAGGATAAAGGAAAACAAAGGTTGAAAAACCGTCCATTCCCACTGCTGCGGGGGGTAATCCTTGTCTGGTACTGTGAAAATTGTGAATACCAATCCCAATTTGTTTGAGATGGTTAGAACACGTCATCCGTCGAGCTGCTTCCCTAGCGGCTTGGACTGCCGGTAACAGAAGAGCGATTAACACACCAATAATCGCAATCACCACAAGAAGTTCAACCAATGTAAAGCCGAACGATGAAGAGCGAAAAAGAGTTGAGAACTTTGACGAATAGTGACGGAAAACCGAATACTCTCCACTATCCGTTCTCAACTTTCCACTACAGAGTGCCCCCCCCCCCCTGATTTGCCCATCTTAACATTGGGCTTTTCGCAAAAATTTCTGCAAAAATCCCGACCAAACACGTTATTACATTTTTCATTGTCATTCTCCTTAACTTTATAAGGTTTCATTGAAATTGTTGCGATTCGTTTGTCACAAAACAAGCGGCAAATAAAGCAAATCACAACCAAAATAATTTACACAGTTTAATCAAAAATGTTCAAACCGTCAATTAGTGTTTTCGTCTTTTTTTGAATGTTTTTCAAAATATTTTAAAAATTTGATGATATTTCATAAAATTTCCGTTTTTTTAGTAATATATCAGTGTAATAATTTTTTTGGTTCTATTTTCGCGGCATCTCCTTAAGGGAACTTCTAAAAACCTAATGTAAAAATTTATTGTTAGAAGGAACGCGGTCGTCTCGACCGCAT
>JAITIZ010000513.1 GCA_031279215.1 Planctomycetaceae bacterium | reverse complement strand
ATTGGACGAAAATCTGCGTAAATCTGCGCAATCTGCGGACCAAAATAAACAATGAAAGCTTGCCATGGGACACTAACTTGAAAAATTGTAATCTATCAGTGGAATTTTTGTTTTTTTCGTGTAATTTCGTGTTAAAAAAATTAAAACAAAAATGTCAAAATAGAGAATTACGAAAAAATTAGAAAAATTATTGGAATTATTTTAATAATCATATAGACGGAGCCGATTCGTTCTCGTTATAATAGTTTAGTTTTTTAATTGTTGAATGAACCATTTCTCTTTTGGAATGTTATGGTTTCGTTTATGGTTACAATAAAATTATGAATGGAGATTTTTATGTTTTCCTCAAATTCTACAATGAATCGTCGTGGTTTTCTTGCCGCCGCAACAACTGTTGCAATTTCACCTTTGGTTATTCCGTCTTCTGTTTTGGGCAGGGAAGGAGTTGTTCCGCCAAGTGAGCAACTTGTAATGGCTCTGATCGGTTATGGAAATCGCGGCAGTGAAATTATCGGCGGATTTCTCAATGACCGGAAAAATTTTCGGGTTGTTGCCGTTTGCGATTGTTATGAAAAACATCTGAATACAGGGAAGAACCGCGTCGATTCAACTTATAACAATTCCGATTGTAAATCCTATAGCCGTTACGAAGATGTTTTGGATCGGGCGGATATTGACGTGGTTGCTATTACAACACCGGATCATTGGCATACGAAAATCACCGTCGAAGCTTGTCAGGCAGGAAAAGATGTTTTTTGTGAAAAACCATTGACCCTTTGTCCGATTGAAAGCCGTCAAATTGTTGCGGCGGCACGAAAATATAATCGGGTTTGTACCAGTGGTTCGCAACGAGTTATGGAAGATTATGGTTATATGGCTCCTATTGTTCAGAGCGGGGCTTTGGGTGAAGTCAAAGAAGCGTTTCTTCAAGTCGGGGGACCTCCACAAGATTGTTATCTCCCCGAAGAGGAAATTCCAGTCGGTTTTGATTGGGAACGTTGGCTCGGTCCCGCACCTTGGGCTCCCTTCAATGCAGAACGTTGTAGTGGTAATTACGGCGGCGGTTGGCGGCGGTTTTGGGATTACGGTAACGGTTTTCTTGCAGATTGGGGAGCACACAAACTTGGCGGAGTTTTGTATGTACTCGGTATCGACCACCTCGAACCCATTGAAATACTTCCGCCAAAATGTGAAGCCAACCCCGAAGATTATTTGACGTGGGTTTATCCCGGCGGTATTAAAATTCACCACGTCAAAAACGGACACGATATTACATTGGTTGGTTCCGAACGAGAATTTCGGCATCAGCAAGACCGCGGTAAAATTAAACCGCTCCATACGGTTGATGTCCGAAGTTACAACGGCGGTGCTACAAGAATTCAGGATGATTTTGCGTATTGTATTCGTAACCGGCTTCGGCCATTCCAGGACATTTTTTACGGAGCCGTTACCGCAACAGCATGTCAGCTTGCCAATATTACCTATAAACTAAACAGACCGCTAAAATGGAACGCCGAAAAAACCGCCTTCGATGATGACCAAGCCGACCGCTTCATCGCAAGACCCAAACGATCCCCATACATTATTAGTTAGTTTCTATATTAGTTAGTTTCTATTGAATTTACGTTTTTGAAGGTATGGTGTAGTTTTCAAATTCCTAATTCTTTTGACAATAAGAACTTATGACAAAAACAAAAAAATATTGAACGAAGAATTAGGAAGAATTAGGTAGAAATGAAGAATTAAGTGGAAATAAGGTTTTGGGGCAATTTTTTTGACCAATTTTGCACACACTACCTTGCGAAACGGCTTCTGTTTCCATGACAACATTTTTATGAAGCAGTGTTTTAGAAACTCCGTGAGCCGACTTTTTGAAAATGAAGAAATTATGCATAACTTAATACGTATGCATAACCCCTTAATTTACCTCAATTTATGAATACTAATATAATTTTTTTAAAAAAAACTTTTAAAAACTTTTCCTCCCTGCTTGACCGATTGAAAAGCCTTGTTATACTTTTGGGACACTTTGAGGAAAGTTAGACATAAATTGAGATTCAGTCAGTGTAAAAAGTCAAATCAAAAAAATTAGAAAAATTTTTGATGACCCCTGTTGACAGAAAATAATGTTTGGCTAAAATCTTGTGCGTGTTGTCGATAAAAAAGTGAAACAGTCAACGAATAGACTGTGAGTTTTTGGAAAAAATTATTGACGGCACTTTGATCTTTGACAATTAGGTAGTGATGAAAACGGCAGGTTGATGGCTATGCTGTAGTAATACGGTAAAACCATTGGCCGGTCATAAAAATTTCGACGAAATTTTTGTGAACTCCAATGAAAAACCAATGAGGATTGGTGATGAATAATGAAAGTCCCTAAGCGATGACCATTGTTTAGGGCAACCAGAGAGCGATCTCTATCAGTTTGATGTTAGCCGTTCCGCAAGGGATGTTTGCTATAACGAAATAAATTGAAGGGTTTGATCCTGGCTCAGAATGAACGTTGGCGGCGTGGATTAGGCATGCAAGTCGTACGGAGGTAGCAATACCTTAGTGGCGAAAGGGATAGGAACACATAGATT
>JAITIZ010000507.1 GCA_031279215.1 Planctomycetaceae bacterium | reverse complement strand
ATTGGCAGAATCTGTTGAATTTAGTCTTTGAGTTAAAACAGTGAGAATAGGCGATTAGGGGGGATTCTTATTTGCTGTTTGAATATCTTATTCAATTAGCGAAAGATATTTTTTCTGATTTTTTTCTAATTTTTTTCTGATGTTTTGAGATTTTCCTGTTGCATTGAACGGTGTTTATTTGTTAAAATGGGACACTTTGCTTAATAACGGGAGTTTTCCGTTTTTCCAATTTAAGTTTTTTAATTTTGCAAAAATCAAATTTTCTATGACTCACAATCAATTTCACCGAACAATTTTGTGTATATTTTTTTCTTACCTTCTTTTTCTTACGGCTTGCCAAAAGGAAATTTCCGGTCAACCGCTTGTTCCACCGAATACCAGTGGTGACGTTATTGCGGCATCAACCGGTACCAATGAATTGTTGCCATTGGTTCCTGGTATTCGTGAGCGGATTGTTGCTCAAAACTACATCCGTATTTTAGAACAAAACCATATCTCGCAACGGAAATTGGATGCGGCTGTTTCGCGTGAAGCGTTGCGGCTTTTTATTAAGGGGCTTGACCCGCTTAAACTTTATTTTTATCAATCCGATATTGATAAATTTCAAGCGGAATATGAAAACACGCTGTGTGATTTGGCAAAAAAACGCAACATAAATCCGCCCTTTGAAATTTACAACTGTTATCTTGATCGGATTAAGGAACGAGTTGACATGATTCTCAAAATTCTTGATACACCGCAAGATTTTACGCTTGATGAGGAGATTGTTCGGGATAAGTCGAAAGATTTTACGCTTAATGAGAAAGTTCTCACGGAAAAAGGGCTTCAACATTGGCCCAAAACACCGGAAGAGGCTTATGACCGATGGCGGAAACGAATTAAAAGCGATATTCTTTCTTTGAAATCCGAAGCACGCGATCAAGAAAAAGAACGGCAAAAAGCAATCGCCGAAGGTAAAGAACCAAAAAAAGTTGAACAACGTGATCCGATTGAACGGTTACAAAAACGTTATCTGAGTTTTAGAAAACGTATGCTTCTTGAAAGTCATATTGCCAACGGTAAAATTCTTGATGATATTAAGAAGGCGGCGAATGATGATGTTATGGAAGCGTATCTTTCCGCAATTTCCGGCGCACTCGATCCGCACACTTCCTACATGTCGCCGAAAACACTGGAAGACTTCAATAACATGATGCGGAAAGCACTCGAAGGAATTGGAGCAACACTGACTTCGGAAGATGGTTATACGGTTGTCAAAAAACTTGTGAAAGGCGGTCCCGCAGATAAAGCAGCGGAACTCAAAGAGAATGATAAAATCATCGGCGTCGGGCAAGGAAAAGATGGTAAAATCGAAGATGTTGTCGATTCTAAACTTTCTGATGTTGTGAAACTAATTCGGGGAGCGAAAGGAACAATTGTCCGCCTCGAACTTCTTCCGGCAGACGGAACCGCATCGAAAATTATTGAGATTGTTCGGGATAAAGTTGATCTTGAAGATCAAGCGGCCAAAGCGGAAATTTTTGAATCCGGTCAAAAATCCGAAGGAACTCCTTACAAAATCGGTGTTATCGAACTTCCCGATTTTTATCTTGACATGGATGCTTTTCGGCGCGGCGATCCCAACGCCCGAAGTACCACCGCGGATGTGAAAGAATTTCTCAAAGATTTTGTTGAAAAAAATGTTGATCTTGTTGTTCTCGATTTGAAATCGAATGGCGGCGGTTCGCTGCAAGAAGCAATTGCTTTGACCGGACTTTTTATTGAATCGGGAAATGTTGTTCAGACAAAAGATGAAACGGGCAGCCGACCTCAGCAACGGGATGATTTTGACCCGAACTGTGATTGGACGGGACCGTTGGTTGTGGTTACGAGTAAACTCAGTGCCAGTGCCAGTGAAATTTTTGCCGGTGCGATTAAGGATTATAAACGCGGTTTGATTGTTGGTGATTCCCGAACACACGGGAAAGGAACCGTACAACAAATGCGGGAATTGGGCGAAGATATTTTTAACAGTAATAATGTTGATTTGGGGGCTATTAAAATTACTATTCAGGGATTTTACCGTCCTAGCGGAGTTTCACCGCAACGGGAAGGAGTTGCTGCGGACGTGTTGATTCCGTCATACACCGATGTTCTCGAAGATATTTGCGAATCGGATCTCGATAACGCTTTGACATTGAATAAAGTTTCGCAAGCCAAAAAGTTTCAGATTAAAACGCCTTATGTTACACCGCAAATCAGCGAAGAACTTCAAAAACAATCTGATGAACGGGTTTTGAATAACGAAGAGTTCAAAAAACGGCAAAAAGAAATTGCCGCATACAAAGAACTCCGTTCCCGAAAAACGTCAACCCTAAACGAAGCCAAATTTTTTGAAGAACAGGAACGTCTTAATGCCGGAAAAACCGAAAAAGAAGAACTTGAAGATCTTCTCGAAAACGAAGGTAAAATTAAGCGGAATTATTATCTTGATGAAGTGTTGGCGATTGGTATTGACTATCTTAATTTATTACAAAAAGAGGGGATTACGTTTCCTGAAGAGCGAACTGTTGTTCAAAAATCATCCCCATCCCCATTTAATATCTTTTTTAAACATTAAAAATACCATAATTATTTAGAGGAACGCAGGCGTCTCGCCTGCCCTGTTTTTTTACAAAAAACGCCTAAATATGCGGTCGAGACGACCGTGTTCCTTCTAACAATAAATTTTTTACATTAGGTTTCTAGAAGTTCCCTATAACTATTCCGTTTTTTACCCAATTGTTTTTTTATTTTATTGATGATGATTCTTGGTATCACCATGGGCGATGCTGCCGGAATTGGTCCTGAAATTATTGTAGGGGCTTGGCGGGAGATTGTTTGCCAAACGAATAGTCAAGCAGTTGTTTACGGTCACCCCGAAATTCTGCAACACGCTGCCGTGTTGCGGAATATCAATGCGGTTATTACGGAAATCCGATCTGTTCGTGAAATAATACCAACACCCGGTGTTCTTGAAACATTGACAATTCCAACATTGACAATTCCGTGTATTCGTTGCGGTGAAGACAATGTTACCCAAGTTCCGCACGGAACTGTTGATGCCAGAACCGGCGATGCTGCTTATCAGGCAATTATCCGTGCTGTTGATGATGCCAAAACCGGAATTCTTGACGCGGTGGTAACCGCTCCAATTCATAAAAATGCTCTGAATCTTGCCGGTTATCATTATCCGGGTCATACGGAAATTTTGGCAGAGCGTTGCGGAGTTAATGATTTTGCCATGATGCTTTATTTGGGGCATGGTGAAAATATTTATTCTGAGCATGGTCTTGCGGTGGTTCATGTTACGTTGCATACGGCAATGAAAAACATTTTCGGGCAGATAACAAAAGATTCGGTAGTTGCCAAAGCGAAATTGATTGATGATTTTATGAGGCGGATCATTGGATCGGCAAAACGGCAGCCGCGTATTGGAGTTTGTTCATTGAATCCTCATGCCGGAGAAGATGGGTTGTTTGGAACAGAAGAGATTCAGATCATTCGTCCGGCAATTCAGCAAGCTCTTGCCGAAGGTCTGGATATCAAGGGTCCTTTCCCTGCCGATACGATTATGACGGAGGCTCAAAAAGGAACATTTGATGCGGTTGTTGCAATGTTTCATGATCAAGGTCATATTGCGTTGAAATTACTTGGGATGCATCGGGCGGTGAATATTACACTTGGTTTGCCGATTATTCGAACCAGTGTGGCGCACGGAACAGCGTTTGACAAAGCATGGCAAGGTACCGCCCAAACCGGAAGTCTGATTGAAGCATGCCGTGTTGCAGCAAAACTCGCATCTTCACAATAATAGACGGATGTTGAAACAGAGGTACGGTATTCTTGGATTTGTCCCATATCGTAATTATTCAGCAGCGTTTTTATGTAGTTGATAGTTGAGAGTGGAGAGTTGATAGTGCCGCAAGCGGAATTATTGCCATTGGGGTAGTAAATCGCTTGCGCCGCTATCCGCTATCCGCTCTCAACTATCCACTATCAATTATGTTCTTGTAAAAAGACTGGAAATATTAGATAATTACGCAAGTTGTAATATATCAATGGAATTTTTGTTTTGTGATCATGCTCACGATTTTTTTCCTACACCCTGATTAGTGGATAGTTGATAGTGGAGAGTGGATAGTGTCGCAAGCGGATTACTACCCAAACGGCAATAACTCCGCATGCGGCATTCTCCACTATCCACTCTCAACTATCCACTATCAATTATGTTCTTGTAAAAAGACTGGAAATATTAGATAATTACGCAAGTTGAAATATATCCGAGGACTTTTTGTTTTGTGTTCATGCTCACGATTTTTT
>JAITIZ010000483.1 GCA_031279215.1 Planctomycetaceae bacterium | reverse complement strand
TATTTTAGCCTATTGATTGTTACCACTCGACACATGTTACTAACAAGATTTCGCATTCCGATTCAGAATTGGGCTCTTTTCGAGCCAATCGTTCAGATGATGAATCTTGTCGAGTTGGGTTTCAATATCAAAAAAAGAAGGCTGACGGCTAGAATCGAACATGATAGAAACTTAGGGAAAAAGGAGGAAAAATACGAAAAATTAACGATAATTGTATTCTAACATTATTGGTAATAAACACAAGAGGTTTTTAGAAGTTCCCTTTAATTATAACGTATAACGCTATATACTACAAACAGGGTTAAATAGGTCATTTTGTTTTTTGCTTAACACAACATACTACGTTTAGCGAGCAACAAAAAAAAGTGTATTTTCTAGCCGTTTACAGTATAGGGAACCTCTAAAAATACCATTTGCCAAAAAACAATTTGTTTGTAACTGTTCAGTAGAATAGTTATTTTAAACACGAAAAACACGAAATTACACTAAAAATACGAAAAAGATTTTTGTTGTCATTTTCGTATAATTTTTGTGTATTTCGTGTAATTTCGTGTTTTTCGTGTTTAAAATAGACCGTTACATAATATTCTACCGAAGTATTACAAAAATTGTTTTTTTAGAAATTTTCTTATTGTTCTGGTTTTACCGATTGAATCAAATCGGGAACATCATATTCAAGTAAAGCCCCGTGAACGAGATTTGTAATTGGGTAAAACGAACAGCCGACTTTAACAACATCATACCAAGATCGAACCGGTTTATTGAGTTTTATATTGGAAAAAAGCGATGGTTCCAACACAGCAGCGTGTAACGCAGCCAGTCCAACTGTTTCGCCTGACGCAACGATTTCCGTTTTGTGTTCAGATTTGTGTTCAGAATCAGAATTATTTTCCGACAACCAACGTGCGATAACCAATAAATCTTCTGTTCTCATTCCGACGTATGATTTACCGAGTAAATACGCCAGATAATAATCGGTTCCATCGGTTCCGAACCATTGAGGAGCAAAATGTTGTGAACCTACCGCCTGCGTTTCACCAAGCCCGCGAAGATCGACCGCAATAACTGTTTTACCGTTACGGAGTAATGTTTCAATTTGCGGCAAATCCGCCGTTTTACTTTTTTCGTGTAGAAAAATCGTTGTTCCTTTCGACTCTATTTTCGGAACGAATTTCAGTGCCGGAAGGAGAATTTTACCGTTTTCCGTTTTAATTACAAAACGTTCAATATCGGCGGCGGTTTCTTTTAATGTTTCAGGAATATCGGTTTTTCCTTTATTTTCAACAGACGCCGCCGGAATTTCGCTAAGCGGACGAACACCGATAATATTCCGAATTGTTGCAACAAATTCATTGTTGTTGCGGTTTTCATTTTTTGCTTTTCGAACGGCAAGCAATTCCTCATTGTAATCACGGTTTAGGTCGAATGTTGATCTTGCTCCGTCAATTTTCATAACTTCACCGTTTGGAGTTGCGATAAATTCTTTAGGGTTGAAAATCGGCATATTTTTTTCTTCAAAAATTTGTTCATCACGTCCGGCAAGCCATCGGAGCATCCAACGTACCGAACCTTCACGCAAATTCTGATGCCAACCGTGTTCGTTGTCATGTTCGATAATGGACATTTTTTCTGCGTAACCGAAACGGTCAAAAATTCGTTTGGCATTCCGTGCGGTTTTCCATGCGTCTTCTACTGGAAAGAAATCTTTTGTTACGGTTTCGAGCAAGGTTGGTTTCGGTGCACGCATGATACAATAATCAACGTGATCCATTCCGAATGCGAGTTGACCGAAAATATTTTGTTCGGCGTCTTGCGGTCCGATTTTAGGAATCATGGAATCGTACAAACCGCAAAGGTAACAACTCGGTACCGCAACCGTAACACGTTCATCCAATGCCATAATATATGAAGTTTGTGTTCCGCCTCCGCTGGTTCCCGTAACACCAATCTTATCGGGTATGACATCGGGACGGCTTTGGAGATAATCAATTGCCCGAACCATGTCCCAATATTCGAAAGTTGCAGTGTTACGGCCAAGCAAAATACTTCCTGCACCGATAATATTGTGAGCCGGAACACTTTGGGCTGCTGGTTTTCCCTCATTAGTCAAACGTTGTGAACGTTCCCCTTGATCAATGGGATCAATCGACATTGCCAACAAACCGTTTGATGCAGCAAGAGCCGGAGCTTGTTGATAAAGGTCTCTTGCTTTGCCGGTATTGGAATGACCGCAGACAACCAAAACAGCGGGATAAGGCGGTTTGAAACGTGTTACATCCGGTAGAAAAACGGCAGCGGAAACATAGAATTTCGGAACACTTTCAAAAACAAGCATTTCAACTCGGTAAGCATTTTTACCAACAGTTCCTTTTTCAAATGTTTTTGTAACTTGCGGATTTAACGGTGAATTTCGATCCCACATTTTACCGAGTTGGCGAAGGAAAAATTCTTTCTGTTCCGTTTGATATTTTGTAATATCGTCTATTGTTTTGAGTTTATCGTAACGCTGTTGCCAAACGGTTTTAGCGTTGGTGATTTCACCGGAAAGAAATGTTTTCATCATTTCTTTCGGTTTGAAGTCGGCAGAAAGAACATCACTGTTAAACGGCTTTTCTACATTTTGTGCCGATATAAATGTAGAAGAGGAAAAAAACACAGTAAACAGAACCAAAATAATAATTCGTTGCATTGGATAAAATTG
>JAITIZ010000428.1 GCA_031279215.1 Planctomycetaceae bacterium | reverse complement strand
TAACGGTATTACCGAATGGGAAATTTTCGGACAAGATTAACGCAACAATAACAACGACAACAATATAGCGTTGACTTGTTTGAAAATTAGGTAATCTATCAGTTGGAATTTTTATTTTGAATTTATTTTTGACTAGAGATAAGCCTTCACGTGTAAGAAATAAAATTACTCTGAACCCCTGAAAGGGTGTCAAGATTTTTAAACGGTTCGTCATTGAATCATCTTTCCGTTACCCTTTCAGGACGTCTCGCCCACAAGTACAAAAATTGAGTACAGGCGAGACGCTTGTGTTCCCAAAACGACCACAATTCATAGCAGGATTAAAGTATAGATCGTAAAAAGTATATCTGATATACTATACTTTTTCTATTTTATCATTTACCATTTATTCTTTTATACCATAACTTATTTTTTTACAAAAAATGCGTGTTTGTATTCAACGGGTCAGGCAAGCTTCGGTAACACTTCCGGTAACCAACAATTTAATCAGTGAAATCGGTATCGGGTTATTGGTGCTTTTGGGGGTCGGAACAGAAGACAGTGAAGATGTTGCGAAAGAGTTGGCAAAAAAATGTACGGAACTTCGTATTTTCGAAGATGATACCGGCAAAATGAATCGGTCATTGATTGATGTTGGGGGTTCGATGTTGGTTGTAAGTCAGTTTACGCTTTACGCTGATTGCCGTAAAGGTAGAAGACCAAGTTTTACCGGCGCAGCAACACCAGATAACGCAAACCGGCTTTATCAGGTTTTCGTCGAAACAATCAAAAATCTAGGGGTTTCCGTTGTTACCGGTGCGTTCCGTAACGAAATGTATGTCGAACTTATTAACGACGGACCCGTTACCATCTGGATTGATACAGCACAACGTTAAACCATACAACACAATCTTAAACCATGTTTATTGTAACAATTTATTCTTATACTTCTTGCTATCATCAATTTAATTTTTCAAGTTAATGTCCCATGATAAGATTTCAGTGTAATTTTCGTAATACTTTAGTTTTTTTATTAGTCCCGCAAAGATGAGATGTGTATAACCGTAGGTTGCGCTGTGCGCTGCACCTACGGTTGTACATTTCACACCCCTAGCAGAGTTAAGAACCAAAAACTTTCGGTATCCCTTGAAACCTCTGATTTTTTCTGATATGATTTTGCTATGATTCTGTTGCGGTTCTGTTGCGATTCTGCCGTTTCATGTTGTAATAACATTGTTTAAACTTACTAATTGAGGACTATTATTATGTCGAACAATCCGTCGAAAAAGGTTTCCGAACACCTAATGAAAATTTTTTATAACTTGCGATCAACAAGGAACTTAGAAAAATCACAACAAGAGTGGTTCGAAGCATTGAACTATGCCGCAACCAGTGTAAGGCATTTCGAGCCTCAAAATCCTCTCAATAATACTCAACAAACCGAAAAAGAAAAAGTTTTTACAATGTCTCCGTCGCTTTTAAATGAATTAGCCGCTAAATACGAAACCAAAGGCAAAGCCAAAGGTAGAACAGAAGAAAAAATAATTAAGATAAAACAGAAAGAAAAGAGTAAAAAGTAAAGCAAAAATAATTATCCGTATTTTATCATACCGTTTGATTATTTTTGTGAATAGTTACGAAAATTTTAACTCCAATTAAACATTTAACCCCAATTTTTGTATTATGAATTTGAATGACACTAAATATAAGAATTTTGCCTTAGTTCGAGAGATGCTTCGTGCGTCGGAGATTATAGGTAATTTTGATTTTGGTCAAACGAAACGGATTGTTGATTCGATTAAGGCGGCGAACCGGCTCTTTTTAACCGGTGAAGGTTCCAGTCGGATTTTTCCTGCCAAACGGTTTATCGCATCGATTTTGAGCCGCGGCTTGAACCTGATGACCGCAACCGAAGGGGCACGGCAAGCGTTGGAATATGACCTGTCAACATGGACTGTTATAGGAGCGTCCAACAGCGGTCAGACCAAAGAACTGATTACTTTGTTTCAAAAATTAAACACCGAAAAACATACACGGCTTTTCGGTTTAACAGCAAACGCCGGAACAAAATTGACGGAAGTTGCCGATTCGGTTATTTTATCGTGCGGAAAAGAGGATGCGGTGGCGGCAACAATGAGTGTTGTGGAACAGGCTCTCGTTTATCAATCAATTGAAGTTGGTTTAGCGGATTGCCATTGCGGTTGCACGGAACGCAAAACCGAAGCCGGACATCTTGCCGCGGAAGTCTTGGCAGCAGAATATGATGCCGAACTCATTAAAAAAACAGCAACAGCCCCGGTCATTTATCTTGCAGGACGTAACAACGGTGTTGCGGAAGAACTCGCCTTGAAAACAAACGAAATTACACGTAAACGAAGTCAATATCTTGAAGGAACTATCGTCGTTCACGGAATCGAAGAAGTAATGAATCCAGAAGATATTGTTATTCTTATTGAACCGTTTGAACAAGATATGGAGTTTTATAAAAAGAATCTGGTGGACGGTGTTGGTATGACGGTTATTGCTGTTTCCTCGAAACCGACTTTATTTGAAACAATTTTAATTCCGTCCCTGCCGCGTTACAATGAATATTTTCAACTTCTTGCCGGATGGAATTTGTTGGTTCAAACGGGAGTTGCGTGCGGGATTGATATTGACAAACCCAAACGAGCGCGTAAAGTAGGCAACGCTTTTTGAAACAAGAAAACACAATGCCTTTGGAAATGTAACATTTTTTGAAATGTGATATTTTGAACGATTTATTGGCGGCGGCGGAAATGAAAAATCCTTCACGTATTCATCATTGATTTTATGATGAAAACGTGTGGATTAGGAGTGGTTTTCGTTTTTTGACAAGATCAACGGATTTTGACGGGATCAACAGAATTTACAGGATTTTTAAATAAAGAATACAAAAATTCTACTCCTATAAAACCGAATTTTAAAGTACAATGAGTATACAGAATTTTGGGACATTATTTTATCCAATAATTTATAAATATCAGAATAATTTAATTGATAAAAATTATTGATCAAAACTCACTCAAATCTACTAATTTTATCTCTGAAAAGTATTTGAAACATTTTTTCTGCAATAATACAATTCCCAACTTGGTTTACGTGGCAACAATCTTTTATGTGATTACTATTACCGTTGAAGTACTCCATAAAACTTTATATCTTGTAATTTACAAATTTCGTTCATTATTCTCCAATTTCTAATAAGATATTCATGTAAACTAACTTCTGATTTAATACCCAAGTACTCCTCATATTTATCATTTTGATCATTTTGATCATTTTGATCAGTTATAATTGTTTTGTGAATATAACGTATAAGGTTTGGCAGAATAAAACAGAGACCTAAATTTTTATTTCTATTCTTTTTTGACGTGCTAAATTGATATACTCCATACATGTTATAACCATTTGTTACAGTAACAAAATCATTATATCCGCCGTATGAAATAACAATATCTGGTTTAATTTCCAGTACATCACGATATAATTTAAGAAGATCATGTGACGTTTTATAAGTCGAGGTACCTCCACAAAAAACAGTTCCTCGAATTTTTTTATTTTCCATTATACGCGTTAATTCTTCAGACCATGATCCGCTTGCAACCCAGTCACCAGAAGAGGAATGACAAGCCAAAAAAGCGAATGTCGTTGATACGCCAAGACAAACGATAATAGGACGTTCCAGCTTTGTAACAAGATCAGGAGTCATACCTATATCCACCATCTTTGAATGTTCTGGAAATTTTGAAAGGTCTGATTCTCTAATAAATATTTTGAACTTATCAGCAATAATATATGGAAGAGAATTTTCTACCAAATTCGGAAATGCTGTTTCGATATCATATCTGGGTTCTAAAATAGGGTCATTCATTGACATTTTATTAGGATTATGACTAGAATTAGAATTATGTTTTGTCTTTAATTTTGGACGATATAAAAATAATTTCGGTAAATCCTCACCTGTTTTTTTTAGTTTTTGTTGCGCTAAAATATCAAGAACACCAAGAACGCTACAGATCACCACAAAACCAATCATTACTGCAAGCAAGTTCAACTTCCATTTTTTTAGATGGTCTTGTTTTTTAGAACTTTGTGCATGACTTACAATTTCTGTTTTATTTTTAGTTTTAAAATTTTCTAACATAATTTTTAATCTTATCTTCTTGAGTTAAGGGTTAATATTTTTGTTTGAACTATTCCATTTTAAATATCTTATGCTGTTATATTTAGTCCAGTTTAAAAGTTTTTTTCCAATTTGTTTTATCATAGAATTCAGGTTGTTCTTTTTTATCGAACAATAAATTTTCGATCACGAGATAATCCATTTCTGTTCGCATAAAACATTGGTAAGCATCATCCGGTGTACAAACGATAGGTTCACCGCGAACATTAAAACTTGTATTCACCAGAACGGCACAATCATGTCGTTTATGAAACGCACGAAGTAATTGCGTATATTCGAGGTTAGTTGATTCGTTGACACTTTGGATTCGGGCGGAATAATCGACATGTGTTATTGCTGGTAACTTTGAACGTTGAAAATAAAGACGTTCATAAAGCGGGAGTTCATCATACTTTTCCGGTAACG
>JAITIZ010000363.1 GCA_031279215.1 Planctomycetaceae bacterium | reverse complement strand
CTGGTTTGCCCATTTTAACATTGGACTTTTCGCAAAAATTTCTGCAAAAATCCCGACCAAACACATTACTACATTTTTCATTGTCAGACTCCTTATTTTATAAGGTTTCATTGAAATCGTTGCGATTCGTTTGCCGCAAAACAAGCGACAAAAAACACAAATCGCAATCGAATAATTTACACAGTTTAATCAAGATGTTTAAACTGTCAATTGGAGGTTTCGTCTTTTTCTGGATATTTTTCAAAATATTTTAAAAATTTGGCGATATTTCGTAATTATTCAGTCGGTTTTTTATTTTTTCCTCTTTAACCTCGTAGTAGTTGAGGGTTGAGGGTGTCGCAAGCGGATTACTACCTAAACGGTAATCATTCCGCATGCGACACTCTCCACTCTCCACTATAAACTCTCAACTACAAGGGCGTTGCCCTACGCTAATGCTGATTGCCCTTTCAGGGCGAGTTTAGTTTAAAACGAAAACCGAAATTTAAAGTGTAATGAGTATACAAGAAGTATCATTTTAAATTTTAAATAGACGATTACACTGTAACTTGTCAACCAATCAGCAACAAGTTAAAATACAACACTTCATAAATTCTTTTCCTTAATTTTATTGACACATAACTATTTTCCATGACAGATTCTTCCGAATTCACGATTCTTCCTGAACGGGTTCAAGCAGCATTTGAAACAGCAAAACGTGAACTTTGGAATCGCCGTACACCGGCAGGTTGTTGGTTGGGCGGTCTTTCTGCGTCGGCGTTGTCCACCGCCACTGCGGTCAGCGCACTCTCTATTTTCCGAAACTCACACCGAACCGGACATCACCAAGGACGATGGTATCTTAAACGTTCCCACCCCCCAAAAAAACAACTCATGATTACTTCCAATGAATCAAAATATTTCGATGTTCTGATTCAACAAGGAATTGATTGGTTGACAACTCATCAAAATCCCGACGGCGGTTGGGGGGATACCACAAAAAGTAAGTCCAACGTCTCAACAACCCTCCTCGTTAAATCAGCGTTCATTCTTTCCGATGTCAACTTCGACGATCAGGATTCTCTTGATCGTTCAAACAAAATCTCCACAATAGAACACAATACAATATTGGTTGGTTGGAGTATGGATGTTTTGAGTAAAGCAGATCGTTATCTTCGGCACGCCGGCGGTATTGACGCAGTTCGCCGCCGTTATGGAAAAGACCAAACCTTTTCTGTTCCAATTTTAACCAATGCCGCACTTGCCGGTTTGGTTTCTTGGAAAGATGTTCCGCAACTTCCTTTTGAACGAGCAATGTTCCCGCATTTTCTTTTCCGGTTTTTGAATTTACAAGTTGTAAGTTATGCGATTCCGGCGTTGGTTGCAATTGGTCAGGTTCGGTTTCATCATGGTTCTGAAAAAAATACGCAGGTTCTTTCCTTTTTTCGCCGCCGCGCGGTTGTTCCCACACTTCGGCTGATCGAAAAAATGCAACCGGAAAGCGGCGGTTATCTCGAAGCAATTCCCTTAACCGCATTTGTGGTAATGAGTCTTTTGGCTTGCGGATATCTGGATCATCCCATTGTCGTTTCAGGACTTCGTTTTCTTATCAATTCTGTTCGGGAAGACGGAAGTTGGGCAATTGACAGTAATTTATCAACATGGCTTACTTCATTGGCAATAACCGCAATTCGCCCGAACAGTTGTGAGGACACGCTCGATTGGCTGCTTTCCTGTCAACATCGAATACGTCATCCATTTACGGGAGCTTCTCCGGGCGGTTGGGGTTGGACGAATTTGAGCGGAGCGGTTCCTGACGGAGATGATACATCAGGGGCATTGCTTGCCCTAGCCCACCTTTTAACAACAACTCCCAATACATTCGAAGGTAATGCTAAACGTCAAAAAATTTTTCGTGCGGCATTTTCCGGTATTCGTTGGCTTTTGGGGATTCAAAATGCGGACGGCGGTATTCCGACATTTTGTCGTGGTTGGGGGATGTTGCCGTTTGATCAGAGCAGCACCGACTTAACCGCCCACGCAATCCGTGCATGTTCCGTCTGGCAACAAATTTTGAAAGAACCGGAAAGAACAACAACTCATATTGCTCATTCCGCTCATTTATCAAAAATAATGGAACCGGCAATAAATAAAATGTTCGATTTTCTTTTGAAATCACAAAATTCCGATGGTTCTTGGTTTCCGCTTTGGTTTGGCAACCAATACCTAAGTAATGATGTAAATCCCTTTTACGGTACAGCCAAAGTTTTACGGGCAATGCGGACTACAAACCGGTTTCATGAATCGGTTTTTCGGGGATTGCGTTGGATTGTGAAAAATCAGAATCCAGATGGCGGTTGGGGATGTGCCGGATTAACAGAGGAAAAAACTTCTATTTCCAGTGTTGAAGAAACGGCGGTTATTTTGGAATCGCTGGCGTTTTTTGCCAATGAACCGGAATTTGCAAAATCTTACCGACAGGGATTGATTTGGTTAATAGAAGCTGTTGAATCAGGTCGTTGGCTGGAACCTTCGCCGATTGGATTGTATTTCGCAAAACTTTGGTATTATGAAGAACTTTATCCTATTATCTTTACCGTTTCCGCACTCCGCCAAGCAACAGATGTTCTTACCGGACGCAATTTGACGGAATAAAAAAATCTGAACTATTCAGTAGCCTTTCAAACAAGGAATACACAGAATATACAGAACACACGGAATATACATGACCATTCCCGGCAACACTGATTTATTTTTGCAAACTCTTTTTTTATTGAGTTTCAAATAAATATCTTACTGAATATACTCATCACACTTGACCATTCGGTTTTCGTTTTTTGACAGGAGCAACAGATTGTAGCAACAGATTGTAACGGGATAAACAGAATTGACGGGATTTTAAATAAAAGACTCAAAAATTCTGTTCTTATAAAACTGAATTTTAAAGTACGAGGAAGTACAATTACGATTTTTCAAAAGATTTCCCTCAATTGAAGTTCCCAAACCAATAACCAACAACTCTTTTCATGCAGCCAATTCGAATTTTGTACCTTATTGATGATCTCTGGTCAAGCCGCGGCGGCAGTGAGCAACATTTACTCTGGTTGCTAAAAAATGTTCCTGATTCGGAATTTGATAAATATTTTGTGATTTTTTCCACACTCTGGCATCCGGAACCGAGTATTCTTGAACACCAACCGTTTGTTCTTGGAGAGCGTTATGGAATAACACATTATTCTTGGCTGCGGCGGCTTTGGGCTTTAAGCCGATTGATTCGTAAATGGAATATCAATCTTATTCAGGCATTCAGTCCAATGGGCGAATTTGCTGCGGTATTGGCATCACGTTTATCGTTTCGCGGTCGGGTAATTGGTAACCGGCGCGATTGCGGATACGACAGACGTTTGAAATATCGAGTCATTAACCGGTTAAGCCGTTTTTTCGGAACACAATATATTGCCAACAGCGAAGCAGCTCGTCAAGCGGCATTCCGAAATGACCAAACTCCTTTGGAATCAATTACCGTTATCAGAAATCCTGTTGCAACAAACCGTATTCAAGAAGGATTACTTGCCCCTTTAGAACGTGAAAAATTGCCAATCCCCCCAAAAGCACAACAAGGCAAAATTATTGGTATGGTTGCTTCCATACGTCCGATTAAAGATTATTCTTCGTTAATTCACGCCGTAAAAATTGTTCTCGAAAAAATTCCCGACACTTATCTGCTTTGTGTTGGTGAACCCCTAGAATATCACAAAAAAGAATTACAACACCTTGCCAATGAATTGGGTATTTCCGAACAGATTCTCTGGTATGGAGGAATTGATAATCCGCTTACAATCATTCCCAATTTTGATGTTGCGGTGCTTTCGAGTCATTCGGAAAGTTTTTCGAACAGTGTTTTAGAATATGCGGTTGCGGAACGTCCGATTGTGGTTTCCGATGTTGGCGGATTAAGTGAAATTATCGAAGATAACCAAACCGGTTTTGTTGTTCCGCCGCAAAATCCCCAAGCATTGGCGGAAAAAATCATCCAACTTCTCGAAAATCCCGAATTAGGAAAAATATTCGGAAAAAAAGCCAAAGAATCCGTGTTCGAAAAATATGATGAGAAAAAAATTCTCGAACAATATCTCAATTATTATAAATCCCTAATAAATGTTGGTGATTTTTGATTGATGATTTTTGATTATACTCAATCCTGTTATCAATTGGTTGTTTTTTTGAATGTTTGAAATTTGTAATCATCCAGATTAAAAGATAGGCAACCTTTCGAAAACGTAATGGCAATATAAAAACAACCAATTGAGTATAGTTGATAGTTGAGAGTGGAAAGTGGATAGTGTCGCAAGCGAATTACTACCACAACGGCAATAATTCCGCTTGCGACACTCTCCACTCTCAACTTTCCACTATTATTCTGCCCTTACAGGGCTTTGGTGTGTTATATTTGTTACGTAGGGCGTTGCCCTACGCTATTGCCGGTTGCCTTTTCAATGCGATTTTAATGAATACATAGTTAAAAACAAATACCGAAAACAAATACCGAAAATGAAAACCGAAAATTTAAGTAAGAGTAGTTTAAGATTATTCCACTGATATATTACGAAAAATTTTATTTCATATTCTTTTTCGTCTATTTTGTTTTTTCGTTTGTTTCGTAATCTCAAAAAAATGTAAAGCATGATTTTACGGGTGTTCGACAATAAAATCGAATGTTTTATGAGAAGAGTCTACATTGGCAGAAAAACCTGATGTCTCCGGCGAATTGAATTTTTGGCTAACATGTACCGTCTCAACCCGTTTGTCCAAAACTTCTTCACCATTCTCGTTTTTTTTCATCTGATATTCAACGATAGTAGTATTGGCAAGCCAGACTTGATATTGTCCTTTTGGGATTCCGCTTCCGGCTTTCATTCCCTCTATGCTGAACGTTCCATCGTTTTTGATATCGCCTTGATACTGGTCTTTGCCGTTACCGAAAATAACCGTTCCCATCGGTAACGCCGAACCGTCGTCATATTTAACCGTCCCGTTGACCTTAATACCGCCGGAACAACCGACAAATGATAGTAACAGAACTCCCGCAAAAAATAAAATTAATTTGTTTTTCATTTTGTTATTTATTGTAATGTAAATGTGATTAGGAAAATAAAAAAGTATCACAACCCCTAAAATCATTGACTGTATTTAGGGGTTGTGAACTCCTTTTGCCGATATTTATCACGGAATTGTAACAGACTGACCGTCTGAACCGTCGCCGAGATAATACAAAAGCATGTGATCAATCGTCGGCGAAATCGAATGGACGGAACCGTCGCATAATAAAAAGTTGACGATGCTGACATGACTGCTTCCGAATCCATATCTGCCCCATATTGACACTCCGCCGGTATTGTAATCGGGATCCATCGCTTCCCATGCGGTTTCCGTAACAGTACTCGGTTTATCCGTTGGTGAACGTGCAATGATCGGCGATTTACTGGTGTCGGCATGAATTAAACGCGCAGCATTGAACATTTCACTATTACTATTGGCAGCAGTAAGAATCGTGCCGTCCCATTCCGCATGTTCTATTCTTGCTTCGGAGTCCAAGGCATGTGCTGGAATAAATTTTTCACCAAAACAAACGGTATTACTGGTTCCATCTTTCAAATTCGAAAAACTAGCACGAGGTGCCCATGAAAGGATATTTACCCTGTCACTAGTACTACTACCGTTAGCACCGCCGGAGAATGTGAGTTCGGAAACCTTAAAGCAGCCTGTAATGTCACTTTCGTATGCGGCGTAATAAGTATAGTTTGCCCAGTAATTTTCACGGGTTTTGGCAATAACTGCACAATAATCGCCGCGAGGTCCTGCTATTGATCTGCCGCTAAAAAATGTCTTGCTAAATTTTCCGGCACTGCGCCGAGACGGACAAAAATAACACGGCACCGATGAAAGTTCCTTTCGCCGTTCGTCACTTGGAAGTTGCACAAACCATGTTGTTGGTCGTCCGCCTAATGACGGTGTTGCCCCTACTTCCGGCCAATACGTATAACCGGCGTTTGGTGCTTTCATATTATTGTACAATTCGTAAAGTGCTGCTTGCTCAATATACGGATAGAGCAAAACATGTACCGACAAATCCCAATCAAAAACCACTACAGGCGGCATCCCATTTCTAGCACTGTGAAAATTCTGGATGCCGAGTCCAATTTGTTTGAGATTGTTACTGCATTGCATTCGTCTTGCCGCTTCGCGGGCTGCTTGAACAGCAGGTAAAAGCAGCGCGATCAAAAGACCAATAATCGCAATAACCACCAAAAGTTCTACCAAAGTAAAACCGAAAAAAGTATTGATTCTTTTTTTCATAATTAAATCCTCCATTTAAGTTTTAAATTTTCAAAAAAAGTTACGTAAATTTGAATACGAAACAATTGATTCTGTTACGGACGCTTCGACTCGCCGCCGTCCCTTGAACCAATTGCTCCCCAAACACCAAACGGCGAAG
>JAITIZ010000303.1 GCA_031279215.1 Planctomycetaceae bacterium | reverse complement strand
TGTTACTGTTTACATAAACATAACGGATACATATATCGGTGGCATAATCCATTATTTTTATAACGACGTCTGTGCTTCCGCCTACATAAATTTCGAGATAGTTGTCTATGTCGGCTTTTTGAGGAATAACGTTATAGCAACTGTTCATCTGCCCGTTAGTTACTAATTTTGGCGACCAGCCGTCACCAAGAAGCCGGCTCTTTTCTATCTTATATGATTCCGGAAGATTGACTTCAGGGTTAGGTATAGTTCGTACAGGATTAGTACTATAACTTGGGGTACTATAACTTGGGGTACTATAACTTGGGGTACTGTAACTTGGGGTACTGTAACTTGGAGTACTATAACTTGGGGTACTGTAACTTGGGGTACTGTAACTTGGAGTACTGTAACTTGGAGTACTGTAACTTGGGGTACTGTAACTTGGAGTACTGTAACTTGGGGTACTGTAACTTGGAGTACTGTAAGAATAAGGATCTTTGTCGCCCTTTTTTCCTGTATAAGGATTCACATTTCCTTTTGTTGACCAATTATTGTATTTTAAGCCATCAGGCTTAGACCTTACATGGGGCTGTACATAAGTCCCGTCCTTTCTTACGTATCCTCTCACTCGAACCTGCGAATTCGATAAAAGGGGGAATAAAATCATCAATAATATTAAATATTGTTTCATATCACTTTACAGGGTTTTTTATATTAATACTTTCTTCTATTATTTTAAACTCTGTCGCGAGTTTCTCTTTTGAGTTACTTTGCTTTACTATTGTTACGGCATTTCCATTCATAATAAACGAAGTTATTGTTCCATAATTAGTTAGTCCCATAAACGAAACGACAAAATCTACCGACAAGCTATTTTGCCCTTTGAAAACGCCATTATATAATGTACTAAATTTTGAATTTTTATGGCTTTCTTCTTCTTTCAACCCTTCAATGTATTCTTCAATTATTTCCGGAAGAGAGAGTTCGGTCATTCGTATCCATGTTACAGCAATTATTTCGGAGAGAAAAAGTCCTTTCGTACAAACAACCTGAAAGGCGAAATCCTCGTATATTACGGTTTTCTCTATTGTCCAATCTTCAGGATAAGAAAATGAAAGTCCCTCATAATTAAGTGTCACAGTTTTATTTTGCTTAACTGTCTTTTCAGATTGATTTTCTTTATTTTGCTCGATAATGATTGATATAATAAGTATGACTATTACAATTGGTACACATATTACAAATTCCCAATTTTTAATTTTGCTATTTTTCGGCTTTTGTGCTTGCTGTTTTTCGTCCATCTGTTGCGTGCAAGTTTTAATTTCGGTAGAGGAAATTGTTTGAATTGGCGTATATTGCCTGACATACGTTTCGTAAACTTTGTTATATTCAATAAGGATGTCTATCTGGTCTTGGATTTCGTCGGCTTCTAATATATCCGCTTTCTGGGCTTTCTCCTGCAAAACTTTTACCGTTTTGTTGTTATCACTCATTTTTTCTTGTGCGGCTTTAACGACAAACTCTCTCCCGTGTTTGTACTCAAGGAATTGCAGTCCCTGTTCTAATGTCAAGGACTTTCTATACACCTCGCCTTTTTCATTCTTTGGCAGGCTGTCCATGAACTCCTTTTTGTCGGCTTCCTGCTGCTGTTCGGGAGTGAGGGTATTCTCGGTTTCTGTATCCGGAGGTTCCACAGACTGATTCGGGGCTTCTTGAATTGACGGCGACTGATTTGGTGTATCTCTAATTGTTTCCGTATCTTGTTTTTCTTCCTCCTGTGCATTTATTCGGTTTTTTGTTTTTTTTAACTTTCTTTTAAGTGAAAAGTAAATGACAAATCCCGAAATAATTGAAAATAAAAATATTATTACGGCTTGCGTCCCTGCATAGTAGGCTGAATATAGAAAAGCACATATCATTAGATCAATTATCAAAACGCACAATGGCACAAAAATCGCACTCAACCATATTTGGGTTTTGGTCGATGGAGTGGTAAGATATATGCCCAATATTGCCACCGAAAATAAAATCAAATGTATCATAGGGTAACTAATTTTATTGAATTGAATTAAAATTATCTAACAAATGATCTATTTTTGCATATTCATTTCCATTGTAAAGATATAAATGGCCGTCCTTTTGTTTTATTTTAACATTTATAGTTCCGTCATCTTTTTTGCTTACCGCTCCCGTAAAAATATAATTGTCCAACAACTTATTTTGTATGACAATATACCTGTTTGTATTTACGCTTTTATAAGCATATCGAAATACAATAATAAAATAAATTTCAGCGCTGGAATTATTTATAAACTTATTGTGTTTAATAGATAACGAAACCGAATCGTTAATAAATTGAGTGCTTTTTACTTGTATAAAGAAAAATTTATTGTTTTTTGATGCCGTTATATCTATCCCTTCATCAACAGACATTATACTCGCATTATACCCATTAAACAACAACTCGCTAATAACAGCAAACTCTCCCGCTTTTCCAAAATATAATTTATTGTTTGCATTTATTGAAAAGAGCGAGGGTAATTGATTAAAATCAGGAAAGTTGCCCTCGTTTTCTTTGTCTTTTTTTATTTTAGGGCTTGTTCCTTTTTTGTCAATCTTAATGATTGGTTGTTCTTTCTTCTTTATAATACGATAAACTCCTTTTTGAGGCCTGTTTTTCGCGTTTAAAGACTTGGCATATAAGGCGTTTTTGCTCTTAGAATTTCTATTCATATAGCCATCTACCCGATTTTTTATTTGCTCGACGGGTGATTCCTTATATTCTGCCAGAAGACATATTTGCTCTACCAACTCAGAGGTCTTAAATTCGTTCTTTCCGAGCATCTTAACAGCATGTTGTACAGCTTCTCCAATTTCCATATTCTATGTAATTTTAATCATTAACTATTCCTTTTCCTTAAATTTTCATAACGAAATCCGCCGTAAAATTAAATAATTAAATCCAAACCACGATACTTTTTTTGAAAATATTTTTAAATTGCCTTACATTAAGGGATTTATGCGCCTGAATTTCCCCGAATTTTTCTTTTTATTTACAACAAATTTTACAAGGTTGGTATCCTTTGTTTACTGCTTCTTTAACC
>JAITIZ010000288.1 GCA_031279215.1 Planctomycetaceae bacterium | reverse complement strand
TTTGGAATCCAGAGCATTGGAGTGGGCGAACAGTTCCCGTAATCTCTCGTAAACCACGGACAATTCTCAAACGCTGGATGGGGTGCTTGGGACGGACAAAATACGGCAATCCCTTCAACCACATCTTCCTTCAACCCGGCACGTTTACCATAAAAAGCCATCCAACGTGAAGGTTTGCCAAGCGTCTCCGCCTGCCCCTGAACTCCATCAGCATTGACCAAAACGCCGCCGCCGGTAGGGGCAATATCAGGCGCACAACGAACCCCAAATAAACCATGATTCGTTTGTTCCACTTTCACATCCGTCAACGCCTTTACAATAATATTTGCATCCAAAATATAACGGCGTTCATCAAGAATTTTGATAACAAAATGGCGTTGATCTTCGATAATGGGCAGCTGTTCTTTTCGGCTCCACGGTTCCGACTCACCTTGCGGAACCCAAAAACAACGATCAGAAATTTCAACACTTGTATTATCAATTTTATATTTTCCTTTTTCATCTTTGACAAACGCCGGACCTTGTGAAATGATTTGTCCCCGACGGAGGGAATCCTGCCAGTAATTACCGCCATTCACCCGATCAAGACCAAAAAATATTGATCGATGATGCGGCCAAGGCATTGCGGTTTCTGATGTCAGTGATAAACCGCTTAACGGTCCGGTTACAGGATAAAAATAGGGATACTTCAATGTTTTGTGTGCTCGGTAAGATGTTAAAACATTGTTGTTTTGATCACGAACCCATAATTGAAACAACTGATGTTTTTCTCCGGCTGTGTCAGGATAACCGGTTAAATGTTTTGGCGGATTCTCGCCGCCGTTACTGATAAAATAATCTTTTGGTTGGGCAAACAAAGAGTTTACAGTTAAACCGGTTCCGGTTAAAACAAGAGATGTTTTGAGAAAATGACGTCGATTCATTAGTCGATCCTTTCATAAAATGGTGAAATGTTCTAATTAAATCCAATTTAGACACAAATTGTTCTTTTTATTTTCCATTTTTCCAATATAATGTCAACACTACAACTCTATTATTTAACTCTATTATTTAACTCTATTATTTTACACAAAAAACAACTGACAATTCCTTGTGAATTAACAGAATGAATTAACAGATTTTTACGTTTGCAATATTGACGATGTTTTCTTATCCGGTGTTATTTTGGTTTTTTCCGATTCTTGGTTTAGTGGTGTTGATTCATTTGATCAACATGTTTCGGCATCGTCGGGTTGAATGGGCGGCATTGGAATTTCTTTTGGCGGGTTATCGGAAAAGCCGAATACGTATTCTTTTACAGCAGTTTCTTTTAATGTTCCTGCGAATTTTAACTGTTACGGCGGTGATTCTTATGTGTGCTGGTCCTAAACTTGAAGGAACACTTACTCATTGGTTGGGTGGTAAACCTACTCTCCATATTATTTTGTTGGACGATTCTTTTTCCATGAATGACCGTAACACCACACAAGGCGGAGTTCCGCTTTTTGACGACGCTGTTATGGTAATCCGAAAAATTGTTGATACGGCCGCACGCCGAAAATCCAATGACCGGTTAACCTTGATTCGGCTTTCCCGTGCTATGCTTGTTGAAAAAGGCGAAGAGCCCGATTTTGCAGAATTACTTCTCCATCCCGAAGAACTTCAAATCATTCGAAATTCTCTCGAAACACTGCATCCGTCACAGTCTGCCGATAAACCGGAACAATTATTAACTGCTGCTGTTCGGTTGATTCGTCAATCCGGTACACGATTGAAACCGGTTGTGTATTTTTTGTCCGACTTTCGCCGACAACATTGGGAAAATCCTGCGCCAATCTTAAAAAATCTAACAGAAATCCGGCAACTGGGCGGTATGGTTCGTATGATTCGTCTTACCGATAAGGAACATACAAATTTGAGTATTGACCATTTAGAACTTGTTGATGGAATCCATGCTGCTGATGTTGATCTTCTTCTTGATGCAAAAATTACCAATCACAGTCAGGAAGATATTGAAAATATTCCTCTTGTACTGTTGGTTGATGGTCAATCTCAGTCGGTTGTAACAATTCCTAAAATTAAAGCCGGTGAACAAACGGTACCTCCGATTCGTTTTCCGGTTCGGCTGAATAGTTCTGAAGCACATCAGATCGAAGTTCAACTTCCGCCGGACGCTATTCCCGACGATAACCGGCGATTCCTTGTTGTCAATGTTCCTGAGGCATTGGAAGTTCTGATTATTCGTCCCGAAAAAAGTATGCCGACAACAAATTCGTCAACACAATATATTCGTGTTGCGCTTTCGCCGGGCGGAACAAAATCAGGAATCAGAACACGGATTGAACCTTCCTCTTTTCTCGCCAATAAACCGCTCAACCCGTTCCATGCAATATTTCTACCGGATATTACGTTATTAGAACCTGTTGCGGTTAAGGCATTGGAAGAATATGTTGCTGGCGGCGGTGGTTTGGCATTATTCCCTGGTACGGGAATCAATCTCGATTTCCTCCGAAATGAATTGTACAAAAATGGAAACGGTTTATTTCCTGCCTTACCAATTGCTGAAACTGTTTTAGAACCTGATTTTCTCAGTAAAACACCGGATATTACGGTTGCGAAACATCCGGTGTTCCGGTTGTTCGGCGAAGGAGAAAGCCCCTTACTCGGAAGCGTTAAAATCGAACGCTATATCGGTGTCGAATTACCAAAACAGAATGAATTGCCAAAACAGAATGAATTACCGGAACAGAATGAATTGCCGGAACAGAATGAATTGTCGGAACAAAATGAAAAAGCGATGTTAAATAAAACCGAAAATATTATAAAATCTTCTCCCCGTGTTTTGGTAACACTTCGTAATAATGCGCCTTTAGTTCTTGAGAAGGAGTTTGGCAAAGGTCGAACGATTACATTTTTAACGACGGCGGCTCCGATTTGGAATAATTGGGGGCGTGGTAATCCGAGTTTTGTTGTTATCATGCTGGAACTTGCTGCGTGGCTTTCAAAACGTCATTCTGATTCGGTGCCGATTTTTGTTGGCGAATCTTTTCCTATCAATCTCGATCCGACTCTTTTTGAACGAAAAATTCAGATTCATCCTCCTTCTGCTGAAAATAATGGAACAGTTTTTTTGGATGCTGTTTTACTGAATGACTCCAACGCCTTAGCAACTTTTTCCCGAACCGATCAATCCGGTTTTTATGAAACGGTATTGAAAGAACTTTCCGGCAATGAGATTCGACATTTTTTTGCGGTCAATGTTGATGCGAAAGAAGGTGAAACCGTGTTGGCGGATGTTTCCGAACTTTCCAATCTTTTACGTTCTGTTAATCAATCCTTGGAAAGTGCCGCCGGTTTTTCTACTGTTACCGATTTTTCCGGTGAACAATCATTGAGCGACTTGTTACTTTACGCTGTTATTGTAATGTTAATGACCGAAACATTTCTTGCCGGTCGAATTCTTCCGCCAATACACCATTAGATGTAACAGTCTATTTAAATAGTCCGCAGATTTACGCAGATTTACGCAGATTTACGTCCACCGATTTTCGCAGAGATTCGATAGTGTCGCATGCGGAATGATTACCGTTTGGGTAGTAATCCGCTTGCGACACTATCCACTCTCAACTATCCACTATCAACTATTATCTCGCCCTTGCAGGGCTTTGGAAAATGAGGGAGTTCCTGCTCCGGCGGTTGCGCTTCGCTTCACCGCCGGTTATACATTTCACACCCCTAGCGGGGTTAAGATCAAAAAACAAAAATTCCACTGATATATTACAAATTCAGTTTCTATTTTTGTTTTCATTCGGTTCCCGTTCTACAGGAGCAAATTTGGGTTCGAGACCGGGATATTTTGGAACAGCAGGATTCTCTTTTTGCCATATTTCGAGTTTTTGTTTCAAATCATCAAACACCGTTTTCAGAGTCGGATCGTTAATCAAATTTTTTGTTTCATACGGGTCGGTTTCCAGATTATACAATTCGTATTGACTGCCTGTTACCGGATCATTTTGAATCAACTTGTATTTATCGGAACGTACAAAAATTCCGGTTCGTTCCGAAAAAATCGCGTTTTTCCATTCGCCTGCTCTTCCGGTAACAAGTTGTGTCAGACTTTTTCCTTGAAAACCCGGGTCATCGGGAAGCGGTTGACCGATAACATCCAGAATAGTCGGCATCACGTCAATACTTTCAACAAGTTCTTGTACAATTTTTCCGTGATTAAATGTTTCTGCGTAAGACGAATGTCGAGGAGCCTTGATAATCAATGGAATCCGCGTTGAACCCTCATACGGAACACCTTTAAACCAACGATTATGATCACCGAGCATGTTCCCGTGATCTGATGTGAAAATGATAAGCGTGTTTTCGTCCAACCCTGCTTTTTTCAGACCGTCAAACAAACGTTGGATACAATCGTCAATGTGTTTGACTTTAACATGATAAGCGGCGGTCATCGCCTTAGCAATTTCTGTATCGGAAACCCAGTGCCGTCCGGGCCGGCTAATTCCATTCTTATTCGGAACGGGTTCTTTTCCCGGAACGAATGTCGGCGAAAGTGTAACATTTTTACGGGTTTGCTCGTATTGACTCCAATACGGCTCAGCTAAATGAGAAGGACTATGCGGTTCCAGATAACTGACAAAAAGGAAAAACGGTTTCGATTTGTCACGAATATTGAAAAATTCAACAGCGCGGTCGGTAATCCAAAACGATTGAGTATCTTCTTTCGGATAAGAAAGTTTACCAAGATCGCCGCCAAGCGAATCACCAGGAAACGGTTTATCGATTGTCTGACGTGCAGTATTGCCGTGTTTTGCGGTAAGATATTGCGGCCAGGTCTCCAACTTTTTCGGTCCTTCATTACTGAATGACCAGAAGTAATCAAAATCATAATCCTGATCTGAAGGATGAAAATGAAGTTTACCCGAAATTGCAGTTTGATAACCAAGATGTTTCAAAATACTTGGTAACAAAATTTGTGCGGTACGAATAGAGATATTATTATTTGTTGCGCCGTGAACATGAGAATAGCGCGACGTGAAAAAACTGTAACGCGAAGAAACACAAACGGCGGCAACCGTATAAGCTTGAGTAAAACGTGTTCCTTCGGAAGCAAGACGATCCAATGCCGGTGTTTGATAGGCGGAGTTTTCCGTTGCAATTCCCAACGCATCCGCCCGCATCTCGTCAACCATAATAAAAAGAACATTCGGATGTTCCGCCGCTTTCAGTGAAAAAGTTGTTGCGAAAATGACAAACAATAAGGTAAGAATTGATTTTTTCATAAAATTTAATTTTGTTGTTAAGTTATTGTTAAGTTATTAAAAGGTGCGTAACTCTTCTATCGAGCGACACATTTTTAACGGGATATAAAACAGTGTTATGCCTTTGAAGGTGATTGATTATTTTTTGTGTCGAATTTATTATTACGGCGTTCACGTTTTTTATCTTTGGTAGTTTCGGTTTTCTTTTCCAGCGGTTTTACCCAATCGGGACGAACATTTTCATAACGATTAAGAACTGATTGGAGTTTTTGTTTCACGGATTTTTGTGTTTCGTTTAATGAATCAGGATGGAGCGGATTCTTTTCTTCCGGGTCTTGAACAAGATCAAAAAATGTACCTTGTCGATAAAGTTTGAATTGTTGATCGAATGAAAAAACGGATTCCTGACCTGCCGGACGTGTTCCTAAAAACCAACTATAAATCCATTCACGCGGTTTCGATTCTTTGCCAAGAAGTTGCGGATAAAAACTAATACCGTCACGTTCCTCGTCTTTCGGTAACTCAATTCCCGCCGCTTCCGCAATTGTTGGTACAAAATCTGTTGAATCGACAAGATTTGTGTTAATTCCTCCCGCTTTGATTTTTCCTGCAAAACTAACAATCAATGGTACATGCATTCCTGCTTCAGTTGTTAAACCTTTACCGCCTTGATAAGGTTTGCCTTTGAATTGTGAGGTGATTGGTTTGCCGGTTCCATTATCGCCAAGAAAAATAATTAACGTTTTTTCTGTTAAACCTGTTGCCGCCAGTTTTTCAATAATCCGTCCAATATTTTTGTCCGCAAATTCTGTCATTTCCTTAAAATGTTTTTTATCCGAATATTCTTCACCGGTTTGTTTTGGGTTCCAATCCGGTGAATCGGGTGTTGGCTGGAATGGAGCATGCGTCAGACACATTGGGTAATAAAGGAAAAACGGCTTATCTTTATTTGTTTCAATAAATTTCAACGCATGTTCAATAAAAATCTGTGGGCCGTATTCTCCGTTTGTTAAATTGACTTCGTTACCTTGTATTTCCAAACCTGGATTGGCGTAACGCGGCGGACGTCGAGTGTGTTGCCAAAGTGTGTAAGTATCGAAGCCGAAATGGCTGGGTAAATCTTTTTCACGTCCGAGTTGCCATTTACCGAAAATTCCCGTAACATAACCGGCATCACGAAAGAAGTTCCCGAATGTTTTTTGTGACGGATCAAGTTTTCCGAAAGAGGTGTAATTCCGCACGTTATATTTTCCGGTCATTAGTTGAACACGGGTTGGCGTGCAAAGCGGTTGGACAAAACAATTTTCGAACCGTATTCCGTTTGCGGCAAGTTTATCAAGATTCGGTGTTTTGTAACTTGTTCCGCCATTGGCTTCAACACATTCATATCCAAAATCATCTGCCATAATCAGAATAATATTGGGACGTTCCTTAACTTCGGCGGCAACAAGAAATCCGGCAACAAAAAAGGATGTCAGTAAAAAAATCGAAACTACAATAGGTGAAAATTTCTTTTTCATGAAAATTCTCTTTCTTTGGTTAATTGTTTGATTAATTGGTTTATGTTTCAGGATTGTGTCAATGTTGACATAGATCTGGTATCATTATTTTGATGTTGCGAATCAAGTAATCTATCAGTGGAATTTCCGTAATTATATTACAATTGTGTAGAGTAAAAAATTTTTTTTCGTCCTGTTAGGGACGACATTTTGGTAGAAATTGTAGTTAATCAAAAATTCCACTGAATATATTATCGAATCAATTTGTTTTTTGTGTGGTGATATGCGGCGGCAACGCGGATTTCCAACCTTTGTGCAATAACTCGGCAAGCTCTTTTTTGACATCGGCGTAAGCGGGATTGTTAATCTGATTAACTGTTTCATTCGGGTCTTGCTCAAGATCAAACAACGCCGCTTCAAAATTAGCAGTGCGTTTGGGTTCACCAAATTCCATGTACGAATATTTTTTTGTTCGAACCGCTTGTCCTTGATCCTGATCTGTGAGAAACGCCGCTTTCTTCCATACCGTTTCAACATTCTCCTGTAACAACGGTTTCAAACTGATTCCTTCAAGATTACCCGGATTACGTAAACCACAAAAGTCTATCAAGGTCGGAAGTATATCGACAAACTCCACCATTTCACGGCAGACGTTACCGTTTTCCTTTGCGCCGGGAACCCGAACAATCAACGGTGCACGATGTGTTCCTTCAAGTAACGAATATTTTGCCCACATATTATGATCGCCAAGATGAACACCATGATCTCCAATTAAAATGACAATTGTGTTTTTGTCCAAACCTGTTTTCTCCAACGCATTGAACACCAAACCTAAATTATCATCCACAAATGTTACACAACCATAATAAGCGGCAATCGCTTCTTTTGCCTCTTTCGGAGTTGCGGGCGATTCACGGAAAATATCGGGATTACCGCCGGCAGCGCGGTTAATGTACGGAAAGTCTTTGAGTGCCGAAAGCGGAGCAGGCGGATCAGGAATTTTTTCAGGATCGTATAATGTTGCAAATTTTGTCGGCGAAATGTAGGGAGTGTGCGGTCTTGCCTGACTTAATGTCATAAAAAACGGTTTTTTATTGATACTTTTATCGGCAGCGTACTGTTCCAAAAGCGCAACAGCAATTTGTGCACTCCTCCAATCGCCTTCGCTTTCCTGATCCAATCCCGAATCACCGTAACTGTCCGAATAAAGTTTTTTACGTTGTTCTTCGTTTTGAGGTTCACGTGTTGCCCGCGGTTTTGCTTTTTTGTTCCAGTCCGGTTTGGCGTTGGAAAATTTCAGAATTGGTTCCTGTCCTTGCCAACTTTCCGGCTTGCCAAAATGTTCTATTCGATCAAAAGATAACATTTGTTTCGGAGCAAATTCATCACCATGATGATAAAATTTACCAATATCAATTGTTGTGTAACCGGATTCCTTGAACAACTCCGGCATCCCAACAACTCCTTCCGGTAAAACATCACGAATACGTTGCGGATTTTTCCACAACCGTGTTGCCGCTGGCCGTAACCCATTAATAAAAGATGTCCGTGTTGCGTTACAAGCCGAACCCTGACAATAAGCGTGCTCAAAACGTACTCCGCTTGACGCCAGTTTATCAATATTCGGCGTTTTACAAATCGTATTGCCGTAACAACCAAACACTTTCCAATGAGTGTCCTCCGTAATAATAAACAATACATTCGGTCTTTCCGTATGTGTTGTCTGATCGTCTGCAATCGTAATACTGCAAACAAAAAATAATTGTAATAACAACAAAAATAAAATCATGTTTTGAAATTTCATTATCTTTTTCCTTGTTAGTTGAAGGTTGATAAAATTCGTTTGCGAACTATTTACTATTCCCTTGCGCTTACAGGGCGAAGAATCTAAAAATTCCGCTGAAATATTACGAACAATTTAAGACAAGGTAAAGTATATTTCAATTAGGAATTTTCTTTTTGATTGCGGCACCGACATCAAATGTTTGTGTTGTTTTATTTTTAACTTCAAGTGTAATTGGAGTTGTTTCCGGTTCTGCAAATTTTGTGTCGATGAGGGTGTACGTTGTTTTCTTATTTTCAGGACCTTCGACTAGGTGTTTAACAACGGTAACTTTAAAAGTTCCTTCCGGTGCGCCTTCCCATTTTCCGTAAGTGTAAAATTGTACAACACCTTCAGCATTGGTTGTACCGGATATTCCCCAATTTTTTTGATTCTCATCTTGAGGGGACAACGCAACACGTGCACCCTGTAATGGCGTTCCACCCTGAAGAATCGTAACTTCACAAGGAGACAGTTTTTTCGGAAAATCGTCAGGCGTTGCCGGTTTGAAAGTGCAACCGGTAAAAATAAACAACACCGCAAACAAAAATATAAGACTAATTTTTATTTTCACAACAATAATATTCTTTATTAAACATATAATTGGTTTTATGACCATCCGAAATGGAATAAACCGTTTTTTATTGCCATAAAACTAATCGTAAAATTGTTAATTAGTTAAAAGTTTGTGTTGGTTTCATTACCGTTAATTGATCCCAATGATCCCCAAACACCATAAATGGATTGACCGGAATACGGTACGGTATCTGATGCTGATGTTGAGTTGATTTTTTTGGTGATACTGCCGCAGTCAATTGTTTCAGGAACGAAAAATACGGCGCCATCAAGTTTGGAGGCAATCACGCCGCCCGGATGATAACTGGATGCGGACACGATATGACGTGATGGATTGTTATTGGCGCATGCGCTGGGCGAATTGGGCGGTAAAATGGTTGAAAAACCAGTGTAACGCGGACTACCGGCTCCCCAAAACGCTCCAGCATCACGAAAAATTCCTACATCATCTGTTGCAGCGTCAGCATCCCAACTAAAAACATTTGCACTGTTGGGATAAAAACCACCCGGAGCCAGTGCCAGAATATCGGAAGGTTTGATATTAATTCCATTAGTACTTTTAATAATTGTATTATCAACATAAACACCAACTCTCGCATCGTAAACATTGCCGACAGGTCCGATAACGTGTTCGGAAAACGCAACAGTATTAGATAAACCATCGGTAACACTTTCAAAATATCTTGTCGCCTTTGGATGAAGAGGAAAAGGACCGCGTGAGTTGACGATTCTCTGATCCGTTGATGAGGTGATATTTTTTGCTGATAAATCATTGGTAAGATTATCTTCTCCATCATAAAATGTTCTGTCAAACCAATCTCCCTGCGATGCACGATAATTATTAGGCGCATTCAGACTACCGCCCAAAGTTCGACCGGTGTCGGAAGGGCAGAGAAGATAGGAAATGTTTGTGAACCAACATAGTACGTTATTAAGATTGGGTTGTTTATTTTCCGGTGATCTGTTGACCGTTCTGGTTTCCTGGTAGGTGCTATCGCGTTCCAAAAAAGTAAGCAACGCAACATGAATACTCCCAGACCAGCGTTTAGCTGCCGGTTTATCTGTTGCGCCATCAGGTGCATTGGGAATAAAGGTAAAGGTTGACGGGAAACTTTGGTGAACATCGTGATAGTTGTGGGTTGCCAGTGTAATTTGTTTGACGTTGTTGGTACATTGCATTCTCCGTGCCGCTTCTCTTGCTGCCTGAACTGCCGGAAGGAGCAAACCGACCAGAACGCCAATAATTGCAAT
>JAITIZ010000220.1 GCA_031279215.1 Planctomycetaceae bacterium | reverse complement strand
GGAGGAACGCAGGCGTCTCGCCTGCACTGTTTTTTTACAAAAAACTCCTAAAAATGCGGTCGAGACGACCGCGTTCCTTCTAACAATAAATTTTTACATTAGGTTTTTAGAAGTTCCCTTATGCGATTGAATGATTTTTAAAACAATCAAAATAATCAGAAAAATCAAAATAACCAGAAAAATCAAAGAGCGCAGGGCAAACTCACGCTGTTCACTTGCGGTGAATTGGGAATTATTAGAGATTCCCAATGGTTAAAATTTTCCTAGTGTTCACAGGGCGGTGTGTTCATTAACAAAAATAAACAGTTACAAATGGTATTGTGTAGAAAGTGAAATCTTGCTATTATTTTGTAATTATTCAGTAATTTTTTTATTAGGTTACGGTACTTTGAGGGTTGATTGAGGTATTCTTCATGTGTCAGACATTATTTTATATTCCTTCAACAATTTTTGGTTTTCCAATTTTTGGTTTAGGTTTGGCAAATTTATTGTTGGCGATTATTGTTTTGATTGCGGCGGGTTGGCGTTTTGCTATCATCAGAAAATGGGATGAGGAAATTGGAAATTATTTTGCTGTTTTTATTGTTATTAGTGTGGTTCTGGTGATTGTCCCGAAAATGATAGAACCGGGGCTGGGTATTCCTATTCGTGGTTACGGGGTTTGCATGCTGGCAGCAATTCTTGCCGCCTTGTTTTTGGTTTTGCAACTCTCAAAACGGAAACAAATTTCTTCGGAATTGATTTTTTCACTTTGCTTTTGGGCAGTTATCGGCGGTATTCTCGGCGCACGCGTTTTTTACGTAACAGAATATTGGCAGGATATGGTACAGTACGAAAATAATCAACTCAAACTCACAGACACTCTTTATAATATTGCCAATATTGCTAACGGCGGTTTGGTGGTTTACGGTTCTATTTTCGGCGGTATTCTGGGATCGTTGCTTTTTATGATTCGCAACAAAATGCCGATTTTAGTAACATTTGATTTAATGGCTCCGGCAATGATGTTGGGAATTTCTATTGGGCGAATTGGTTGTTTGTTAAACGGTTGTTGTTACGGAGGAGTTACGGATGTTGCGTGGGGTATTGTGTTTCCAGAAGGAAGTCCGGCTCATTTTCATCAGATTGAACACGGTCAGACATTTTATTGCGGACTGAAATTTACCGAACAGCCCATCGGAAACACTTTGTTTCTCGCCATCAAAGAGGTTCAACCGCAAAGCGAAGCCGAACACGCCGGTCTTAAACCCAATATGTTACTTCGCGGAATTGTCGGAGTGATCGACGGTAAACCGCTTGGCTGGGAAATCGGAACACAACGAATAATCCCGCACACTGCAAATAAATTCGAGTGTTGCAAAAAACAACAATCAGGAACATGGCAGGATACTTTTGAATGGATTGCTTTTCTTCAAAAAAAATCACCCAAAGAAAAAATCCGTTTCGATATTTACTCCGATTGGCAGAAACGGGAAACACACCCCTATTTTATAACACCAACTCCTTCAACTGTTTTACCGGTACATCCAACACAGATTTATAGTTCAATATTAGCAGCAATACTTTGTGTTGTTTTGCTGCTCTTGGGACGGTTTGACTTATTCCGTTGCCGTAACGGTTTGGTGTTTGCGGTGTTTCTGATGTTGTATTCTATAACAAGATTTGTTCTGGAAACCATCCGAACCGATGAAGATTCGTTTCTTGGAACAGGAATGACTGTTTCACAAAATGTTTCGATAGTTGTTTTTATTGCGGGACTTACGTTGTTTGCATTTTTGTTGCGGACAATTCCCAAACCGGAACAACTGCAAAAATCAATCACTAAAAAATAATCGTGCAATTATGTATTTTGTTAATATTTTAGCGGAATTTTTTTAGATAACAACAATCGTTGTAGAGACGCAATACATTGCGTTGTAACCGTCTATTTTCGTCCGCAGATTTACGCAGATTTTCGTCCAGCGATTTCCGATCTTCGTGGATTTTCATAGACAAAAAATAGAGGACTTTATTTTCAAAAAACTTTTTAAAATAATCTGCGAAAATCTGCGTAATCTGCGGACGATTTAAATTATGTGCTCGTTAAGAAAATAGATAGTTACCCAATCTCTTTAATTTGAAAAAGGTGTTATGATGAACCGTATTTTCTACAATTTTTGTATTTTAGTTTTGTTTATTTCCGTTCCATTTCTCTGTTTTGCCGAAATACCGGAATTTCGTTATGTTCCGATGGAACCGTTACAAATTCGGGAAGGTGTTGGTAATGTTCTCGGCAAGTTAAATAAAGGTGAAAATGTTACAATTGCGTATCTTGGCGGTTCTATTACTGCCGCCAATGGTTGGCGTCCCAAGACAACAGAATGGTTCAAGAAAAACTTTCCCAATACCCCAATCAAAGAAATTCATGCTGCGATTGGCGGTACGGGCAGTAATTTGGGAGTTTTCAGACTTGCTCATGATGTTCTCCAATATCATCCTGATTTATTGTTTGTTGAGTTTGCTGTTAATGACGGCGGAGTATTGCCGGAACATATCTGGCGCAGTATGGAAGGAATTGTTCGGCAAACATGGAAGGCAAATCCCGAAACGGATATTGTGTTCGTTTATACAATCTCTGAAGCTTTAGTCAAAGAACCGCGTGAAGGAATTTGTAACAGGTCAATGTCTTCAATGGAACTTCTTGCCGATTTTTACGGCATACCTTCTATTAATTTTGCGGTTCCGGTTCTTGCTTTGGAGAAATCGGGAAAATTATTGTTCAAAGGCGAATCCGCTCCTGAAGGAGTTATTCTATTTTCGCATGACAGTGTTCATCCGCTTGACGCCGGACACCAAATCTATACACAAGCGGTAATCGAAAGTTTTGAAAAAATGAAAGAAACAAAACCCGTTTCCCGCCAACCCAAACTTGACAATACGTTTATCAATGATCATTGGGAAAACGCCCAATTGGTTCCAATTACCGAAACAATGCTTCAAGGGGAATGGAAGAAATTCGATAACGATAATAATCTTCAAAAATCGTTTGGTCATCGATTGGGAACAATTTGGTATTCGGGAAAACCGGGCAGTAAATTAACGTTCAAATTCAAAGGTTCTCAGGCGAAGATTTATGATTTACTCGGTCCCGACGGCGGACAAGTAATTGTAACGGTTGACGGAAAAACAAAAGAAAAACCGATTGCCCGGTTTGATTCTTATTGTACTTATTATCGTCTTGCAACACTTGATTTAGCGTCCAATCTTGATCCTAATAAGATTCACACAATTACGGTAGAAATTCATCCCGAACAACCCAATCGGCAACCGGTTGCGTTTCGGCTTAAAGAACCGGAAAAAGAACTTGCCGAACTAAAATTTCAAGGTACGAATGTCTGGTTTGGTAAACTCATGTTAATCGGCGATCTGATTGATTAAAAAAATAAATGTTCACAAAATGTAAAATTATGAATACAAGAACTATAACCCTGTGATAAAAATTCCGCTCGCGGCACTATTAACTATTAACTATTAACTAAATAGGCGGTTATTAAGATAGAGAGTTACATTTATTTTCTTCCTTTGATTTTCAAGAGAACCAGATGTTCGTATTTCCATGCGTGTTCAATATCAAACAGTTTTAAAACAACATCAGGAGGAAAATCTGTAATAATAACTTCCGGTACAAAATTCGGATCGTAATTGGGTGATTTTTTGAGGTTTTCGGGGTAAATAACCCATTCAATCCGGTAATTACGATTGAAATCACGAAGAAGTACCCAAAAGGGATATTCCCAACGGTCGTAAGTGATATCTAATGCCATTCCAATTTTTGTAGCACCCAATTCATTGATTTTATTGGAGATCGACAAATGATCAATCATGTAGATAGGAGCCTGTCGGAAATATTTGTATTTCCGGTGAAATAGATAAGAGTCACGAAAAGAACGGACAACAAAATAATTTTCCAAAAGTTCGGGGTTTATCATGGAAATATCGACATCGATCATTGGGTTGTTCTGTGTGAGATGATTGACATTTCCTTGAGTTGTTTCCGGCTGATTTACAACCGGTTTGGTTTCCGTTCTAATTATTGCATCCAACGGATTAAAAAACATCGAGTTGGCAACCATGAAAACAACATAAAGAAACGAAATTCCTAAAAGTAACGGAATAAATTGACTAATACGTTTAGCGTTCAAAATACGGCAAAGTCCAATCGCAATAAACGGAATACCGCCAAGAAAATTGGGAAGCAGCAACCGTGAACCAAAAGGCTGCCAACGGAACAAAGCTGAAAAAAGTAAAAAACCGAAAATAAGAAGCCAAATATAGATAATTAAATAACGGTGTTGATGTTTGTATTCCGGCAGGAGGAGTTGTTGGTTTTCTGAACTTACGGTTGAGTTTATTTTTTGATTCGATAATTCTCCGGTATGTTTTTTGGTTTTACGTTTGGAAACATTTTTTTCGGTGTTCTGAATCTCAATTTTCCGGTAGTTGGGAAAAAATAATTTACGGCATTGGTTGGAACAATAGGTTAGCGAAACAATACTGAAAAGAAGAATAAGCAACATATTACCGGAACGGTAATCATCAAGAATAAAAACAGTCTCATATTCATAAGGAATTGTTCCGACACCCATGTAACTTATTTGCGGATCACCCCACGTAATACCAAGAACATGGTGTAATTGAATCAAAAAACGTTTATTGTACTGATTTACGGTTTCGTTGGGAATTTGAAGTTGCATTCCAATATTTCTAACAGCATTGGAAAAAATAACATCAGGACCAAAACGAAGATTTCTTACCATTTTTTGGTGATGAATAGGACCGAATAAATGACCGCATGTCTGAACATTACGAATAAAATAGAGAACGTTAAATATAAAAAATCCCAAAATCAGAAAACCGTAAATTAGTAACACTTTTTTCCGATAAATTTTTAAGTACCGTAAACCAAACCAAAAACAAAACGGAATTTCAAAAGGAGCAATAGAAAATTTTGTATTCAGGCTTAATCCGAGTGAAATTCCCATACAAACAGCATAAAAGAGTTGTTCACGTTGGGATAGGGATTCGGAGGAAGTGTTACTTAGTTTTAGCCCGAAATAAAGAAAATTGAAAAAGAAAAACGTTAATATAATATCTGTTTGTGTGGTGGGTGCTTCAAAAAGAACAATAGGGGCAGAGAGAATCAATAAACATCCTATTATTTGGCAACGTCCGCCGCCGCCAAAATGACGAATTAATAAAGCACTGGTGAAAAGAACACCAAGAAATGCAACCATTTGAATTGTATTATCAAGATAATCGTTACCTAAAAATAGTTCACAACCTAAAATAAGATATTCCGCAAACGGTTGATGATAAAGTTGTCGCGGATAATTGGTCGGATACATTTCGACATTACCGTTTTTAATCCAATGAAGTATTCGCGGTAAATGATACGACATGGAATCTGCGGTACAAGGCGGATAATATACCGTAATAAAAAATAACGGACACAAAATAAAAATAATAATCAAAAGGACAATTCTACGGAGAAATGGATCACTCACAATATAACGCCATTCCGTAAAAAACAGAACAAGATAATACCGCAAAAAAAATGTTCCGGTCGTGAGTATGAGAAATGATAAAAAATGAAGTAAAGCGAGAGGTTCTGGTGTTTTGAGCGCATTAAAGACAGACAATCCCTCAATAAAAAACCATGTTTCCGTAGCAAAAATAAGACAGGCAACACAAAACGTTTCATAAAATGCAGCATAAGGTGTTGGACGTTTCGGAAGGAAATATCGAATTGCTGCACAGGAAAATAAGAAACAAATAATAAAATTCAGAATGAAAATAGTAATAAACATTGTTGGAAATCAAAATAGGTTCAAACTGTACAATAACTGGTTAATCGTTTTTTTCAATAAAGAGCAATAAATTTGATTTCAATCCAAAAAAACGAATATAACGAATTTGATAAGTTTTTATTTTAAGTTCTTGACATATTTGTGTGAGAGATTGTTTTGACAAAAGATTGAGATTTGTCTCTTCGGCAAAAAAATCATACCGGAAGAATTTGAGTATTTTTCGATGAATTGATTTTGGTAACCAATGAATCAATGGAAGTACCGTATGAAATTCTATTGGGTAATATCGATTGGGTGTTGCAATAAAAACATATTTTTGAGCAACACGCACACATTCGGCAAGGAATTTTTTCTGATTTTCCAAAGAACCGATATGTTCAATGACGGCAAATGAAACGACAAGATCAAATTGATTATCAGCAAACGGCATTTCACAACCGTTACCATGAACATATTTCATACCTGACCAAGTTTCTTCAATCCATGAAGCATCTTGCGGAGATAAGGCTGTTACACGATTTTTAAACGGATAATATTCTTCAAAAATATTTGTTTCTACACGATCTCGTTCCGATGTTACTCCGACATCAAGTACTTGTTCCACTGTTACGAAATCAACCAACAATTCCAATTGACGAAACATCTGAATTCTAGCTTTTCTTGCCCACTGAGCGAACAGTGAATCGGGGTTCACAACCCAAAATACGTTTTGATTAATCATTGAATTATAACTGCACTTTCTCAACAATACTGTTCTATTAAAAAAGTTAAGAGGTTGTTTTGTAATTTCTATTCAAAAATTATATCCATTCACACTTCAAAATAAATTTGCCCGGCAAGGGCATGAAAGTAGTTGATAGTTGATAGTGGAGAGTTGATAGTGTCGCATGCGGATTACTACCCCAATGGCAATAATTCCGCTTGCGAACACTATTAACTATTAACTATTAACTATTAACTAACTTCGGTTTAACCGCCGTAACGATTAAACCAGGCTCGTTGTTCGAATGATTTTTTCGTGTTTGGTTTTTCCTGTTTTTCTGGGGCACCAATCGGCAAAAGGATTCGGACTTCTTTATCTTTTGGTACAGAAAGTATTTCCGCAATTTTTGCGGCCACGGTTCCCCGAATGGCTCCGTCAATCCAAACTGTTGCGTAACCAAACGCCGTAATTGCAAGTAACATATTTTGTGTTGCCGCCGCACAATCCTCAACAAAAAACGAAAGATTTCCATAAGCCGGAGTTTTGTCACAAACACAAATAATCATGGCTTGAGCGGTTTTACAAACTTGTTTTTCGCCGGTTTCTTTCGCAATAGCTTGAATTGTTGCCGGATCATTGACAATCACAAAAGAGACCGATTGTGCATTACAACCGGTTGGTGCGTCAATACCTGCTTGAACAATTTTACGTAAGTCTTCATCAGGAATTTTCTTATCAAGAAACGCACCCCGATAACTATGACGTTTCACTATCGTTTCAAAAAGTTCCATAAAAATAATCTAAAAGTAACGTGTTGATGGAAAAATTAATAACGTGAAACAAAAATGGAATGTAAACCATAATTTGTTTACACATTGTCCGTTAAATCAATAAAAATACGTAACTACTCAACAACCGCCCCGAAAAAAAACAATACGCAATAGTATTGGGTAACACTCTTGCCGGTTGTTTCGTTGGGGCAATTACTAAACAGTTATAAAAATAAACCGTTACGGTTTAAGGAGTCCATTCTTTTTTAGGTTTGGGTTCAATAATATTTTTGGTTTTCAGGTTTCGGATTTCCTGTTCCGTTTTTAGAACGGCTTCGGTATTACATAAAATATCGAATTGCAATTCGAATGTTTGCGATTCACTTGGTTTTAATGTTACAATACGGCCTTGTTCTTTTTCGAAAGACCGGTTATTGGGAAAATTAACCGACGGTTCCAAACCACAAACATAACCATCCGTATTGGCTAGGCGGCTTTTCCAGAACGAAAAATAAGGAAATGCGTTTCGGTTGAAAGAGAGAACCAATCCGCGATTTCCTTGGTTATTGAGGAGCAATACTTTACAGTTACCGTTTTGATCGGCACCGGGTTCGAAAAAGAATACTACTTCTTCACTTCCCGGTGTTTCAGGACCGAGTTTATCCCATTCCGAAAGATTTTGTGCGGCTGCTTCGGTTCGCGGTGCCATTTTTTCAAACGGAACCACAACACGGCTGCCCGGAGACGCAAATGGTTGTCCGGTATTGATATGATACAACAGTTCAAATTCTCCCGATTCGGCAGAAAGATTGGTTATCGTATCACGAATCACAAATTTTGTAGAACCGGCATAAGTCGTCAATGAAGAATGTAATTCCAGTTTTTTGAAGAATAATTTTGATTCAATTATTTTTCCGGTCAGTGTTATTTCGCCGGTTTCATGATTGATTGAGAGCGAAAGATGGTGTGCCGGAAGATTGGCAATACGCCCGTGCAATGGATAACGTAACATGCCATTCGTGTCAAATTCCGGTGAACCGTTGCTTTCCAACCCGCAACGTACCAACCATTCGTCAAAACCTTCAAGCCAACCAAGACCGCTTTGATCATAAATCGGAACCCATGACGGATGAACCGGCCCCATGATCGGCGAATTCCATTTCAGTTCAACATCATCACATTGGGCTTTCCAAATACCCATACCGCGCGTCGGCAAAATAACCAATGAAATCCGTCCATTATTTAGGTTGACCACATCAACATTATCGGAAATACCCCCATGTAACCGATGTTTGTTAATATGAACTGGAATCAAACAATCCGTATCAGGTTGTTTAAGTTGTTCCGAAAATTCAAAAAATTCCTGAAAAATACCTTGTTTTACATCAAGTAAAGTCCAATGTTGTTGGGACATAAAATCAACTCCTTACTTTCTTGGGAAACATCACCGAGTTCAAAAACAACCAAACGGAAAAATCATAGCAGAAAATATTAAGGTTTTCAAGTACACTTCTTGCAGCCATCAATTTAATTTTTCAAGTTACTGCCTCATGGTGAGATTTCATGGTCATTTTCGTAATGCTTTCGTTAACAGTAATTGTCTATTTTTGTCCGCAGATTGCGCAGATTTACGCAGATTTTCGTCCGCAGATTACGCAGATATTCGATCTTCGTGGATTTTCACGGATTATTTTTTGAGAGTACGAAATAACGAAACAAACAAAGGAAGAATAGACCAACCGCTCGAATACATGGTTCGATATTGTTATAAAAATGAAAACCGAATTGTCAAATGTGAGCGTGTAATTACGATTTATTTTTTTCGTTGCGGCGGTTTGCCGGCAATAGCTCTAGTATAATTTGGATTTTCTGCTTGTCCTGTAATTTCATAGAGGAAGCGGCTTGGAACTGTTGGTATCATTTTTCCCCATTTCATACGTTGTAACGCAAGTGTCAAGGTTAAATGTTGTTTGGCACGAGTAAGCCCCACATAGCACAGCCGCCGTTCTTCATCAACCGCAAACACATCATCATCACGAACACTTCGATGATGCGGTAAAATTCCTTCTTCCATGCCAACCATAAACACTTCAGGAAATTCAAGTCCTTTGGCCGCATGTAACGTCATTAACACCACCACGTTTTGATTAAGTCCCCGCTTTTTTTCACTACCAAAATCAGGACCTGAAAGCGATGTGTTGTCCAGAAATTCCCATAACTTGGGTATTTCCGTATCGTTAATATATTCCGCAGCGGCATTGAGAACTTCCCCGACAGAATCCCAACGGTCTGAACGCTCATTGGGGTCTTGATAATGACGGTTGATTTCACGCTCGTAATCAATCACCGACAGAAAATTTTTCAAATTTTGTATCGTGAAATCGTGATGAAGATTTTTTCGCTGTTCTTCGATCAACACGCGGAAGGAATGAAGAATTTCGGATGTTTTACCTTGTAATTCAGGTATTATTTCCATTCCGGTTCCCAACAAATCCCAGAGCGGTATTTTTTGTAATACAGCAGCAGCGGTTAATTTTTGAATTGTTGTTGCGCCAATACCTCGCGGCGGTGTGTTCAAAATACGCAACAACGAAATATCATCTTTGGGATGATTAACCACTTTTAAGTACGATAAAATGTCCCGAACTTCTTTACGATCAAAAAAGGATTGACCGCCAATCAAGATATAAGGAATTTTTGCGTTTCGGAGTTCCATTTCGAAGGCACGGGGTTGTTCGTTGGTTCGAAACAAAATGGCAAAATCACGGGGTTGACGGTTTGCCATCGTAAGACGTTCTTTGATTTTAGCAACAACAATTTTGGCTTCGGTTTCTCCGTCTTTACATTGGATAATATTGGGTGTTTCCCCTGAAACCGGCGAGAGTAACTTTTTACCGTGTCGGTGTTTATTGAAAACAATAAGCCGGTTTGCCCAATTTAGAATTTGTTTTGTCGAACGATAATTTTCTTCGAGTTTTATAATTTTGGCGTCGGGCCAATCGCGTTGAAAACTCAGAATATGCCTGACATTAGCACCGCGCCAACTGTAAATTGCTTGATCGTCGTCGCCTACAACACAAAGATTACGATGCGGTTGGGCAAGTCCTTTGATAATCCGGTATTGACTCATATTTGTGTCCTGATATTCATCTACTAAAAGATGATCAAACCGTTTGGATTCTTCGTCGAGAATTTCGGGACAAGTTTGAAAGAGGTTTTCAGTAACAATAAGAAGGTCGTCAAAATCAACAGCACCTACTGTCCGCAATGTATTTTGGTAATATTTATAAGCCTGTAATGCCAGATAATCTTTAGCGGTTTCAATTTTAATTTCTTTGGCGGCTTTGGGGTAATCGAATCCTAAACTTTTCCAAAAACTAATTTTTGCCAACATTTCACCGGGCCGCAATGCCGCATCGGAAACTTTAATTTCTTTAAGAACTTGTCGGGCCACTGATTCTTGATCGCCTCGGTCATAGATTGCGAACTGTTGCGGATAACCAAGTTTGGTGATATGCCGCCGTAATATCCGTACACAAAGTGAATGAAATGTTGATGTTTCGGGTTTTGCATTTTTCCGGTTGTGATTTGGGAGGAGTTCGGCGATACGGGTTTGCATTTCTTTTGCGGCTTTGTTGGTGAATGTTACGGCAAGAATTCGGTTTGGACGAATTCCGTGCCGAATAAGCCGCGCAATCCGGTATGTAACAACTCGTGTCTTTCCAGTACCCGCTCCGGCAAGAACCAGCAAAGGACCATGAAGTGTTTCTACGGCATTGGATTGAGCGGTGTTTAGAGTCATTTAGAATCATGCCTTCTTGATTAAAACATCCTTACATCAAACAGTAAATTGAAAACAACGTATTTTACCGCACCTCCAAAAATTGGCAATTCCCCGACTTTTTATAGTGTTTACGCTCTGGTTATTCTGTATCCCCGCAATAAGTTGGTAGTTTTTCGTAATTATTCAGCAGAGTGAACATTTCATCAAGGGAACTTCTAAAAACTCAAAATTCACCGAGCCTTAACGGCGCGGGCTTGCTCCGCGCCATTGAATTTTAGGCACAAAGTGCGGTGTAAACCCCGCCGTTAACTTGGTTTTTAGAAATTCCCATAAGAGATTTAAGGAAATGCAGCGAAAATATGAACAAAAAAATTATTCCACTGATATATTGCCAATATATTGCCAAATTTCAAACATTCAAAAAACTACCAATTGATAACAGGATAGAGTATAGATGTAAAATTTAGAGCCGTTCTTGAAAAGTGATTGGAAATATCAGATAATTAGGCACTTAAAAAAAAGGCTGATTATTTTCCATTTTTGGGGGGGCAACAGTGATTGGAGTGAATCATGAAAATTTCCGTCCCGTTAGGAACGGCATGTTGGTAGAAAACTCTATCCTGTTATACTCTATCCTGCTTATCAATTGGTCATTTTTTTTGCGTTGTGTATTTTACGTCAGACCTGTTTGTTTTTTCCTCAATGTGTCAAAGTAGTTGAGAGTTGATAGTGGAGAGTGGATAGTGTCGTATGCGGATTTTATTGTCGGTTGGTTAGTAATCCGCTTGCGACACTCTCCACTATCAACTCTCAACTATCAACTAAATTCCACTATCAACTAAATTCAGGGCGGATACGGAATCGTTACACAACGTTTACAAATTACCAAATTAAATAAGACAAGTTTATTACGGGATACAGTATATTTATAGATATTTATAGAATAATCAATATTCCTTCCTAATTCTTCATTTAGTATTCTCTTGCCATAATTTATCTTTACTTAATACGAGATTATTTTTTATTACGATGTATTATTTGCCATTTATTTTTGTTTGTGCTTCGCTGGTATTGATGTTTGTGTTGACATATCGGATGTGTACCAAGCAATCATTGTTTTTTCAATTATCTGTTTCTTGGATTGTACTTTTAATTGTGTTAGCTATTGGGGTTTATTGTACTTACCTGGCAACTCAAATGGCAAAACAAAGTCTTCAGAATAATCTTTCCGGTCTTGCCAAATCGTTTTCAGTTACACTAAGTCAGATGGGACATGAAAAGATTACACCTCAAATGTCCGACGATGATCCGTATCTTCTTCACATTCTGGATACGATATCGGAATGGCAAAATCGGGTTCAATTTGCCGCTTCCATTTACACACTTCGCGAAAATGCCAAAGGTGAAATCTTTTTTATTCTTTGTCCGCCGGCTGATCTCAACCGCGATGGTCAATTCGAGGGAGAACGGGAATTGCGGGTTCCCAAAGGAGAAATTCTTCGCGTCGAATATGAAGATATTCCCGAAATTATTGCGGCATTCAAGGGAATTGCCAGTTTCAATAGTACACCGGTTCAGGACGAATGGGGACTTTGGGTTACCGCCGCCGAACCGCTTTACAATGATGAAGGTCATGTCGAAGCGGTGTTAGCAGTTGATTTTTGGGGCGATCTGTGGAATGCCGAAATTCAGAAAACAAACTTTTGGACAAATCTGTTTTTTCTTTCATTCCTCGTTCTTTTTTTCTCCACCCAAATTTTTCTGATTAAACGTCAAGAGATTGAAGAGAAACTCATGGAATACACAATCAATCTCGAAAAAACAGTCGAAGAACTCGTAATCGCTAAACGTGATGCGGAAACAGCGGTTCAGGCAAAGAGTTATTTTCTTGCCAATATGAGTCATGAAATTCGGACGCCCATGAATGCGATTCTGGGTTGTGCAGAAATGTTGACGGCTCTCAACTCCGGCGAAAATATCCCCATGACCCAAGATCAAATGATCGATATTATTCGGAAAAGCAGTAAAGATTTGATGACAATTATCGATGATGTTTTGACATTTTCGAAACTTGATTCAAACCGTATTGTTCTCGAATCAATTCCCGTTTCCATTAAACAAGTGATCTACGATGTCAAGACAATGTTGAAAAACCGGATCGACGAAAAACCGCAACTAGAATTTAAAATCGAATGGAATGAACCTATTCCTGAAACAATTCTCGGCGATCCGACACGGCTTCGACAAATATTGATCAATCTTTTGAGCAATGCTATTAAATTTACGGAAAAGGGATTTGTTCTTGTTCGTTGCACGATGCATGAGTCGGTGATCATGCCAAGCATGCAAACAAGTTCTTCTGTTCTCATGGAACCACGTACAGAATCATCCCCGACTTCGTTAAAAAGCTTGTTATCATCAACTTTTTTTACTCATTCCCGACACAAACAATTACGTAAGTTGAAAGGTACTCTGAATACTTCGCTTTTACTTACTTCTATTCGTGCATCGGACGAGATTGAATCGATTGTGTTGACTCCTAAAACTCTTTCGGGAATTTCAGCCGCCGCACAAGGAAATCCTGTTCTGATGATGGAGATTATTGATACTGGAATCGGACTTTCCCAAAAACAAATAACACGTCTGTTCAAACCATTTTCACAAGCAGATGATTCCTCAACACGGAAATACGGCGGTACGGGATTGGGACTTGGTATTGCGCGGGGGCTTGCCCGTTTGATGGGAGGAGACATCAATATTAAAAGTGAATTAAACAAAGGAAGTACTTTTGTGGTAATGATTCCGGTCAAATTCCCTGAAAAGAACAATATTTCCAAAATATCGAACACTCATTCCGATTCCATTTCCACATCCGATTCTGATTCTGATTCTGATTCTGATTCCGTTTCTAATTCTCGTTCCGTTTCCGTTTCGGATTCTGATTCCGCTAAAATAGACAATACTTCTAAAAAACCTCCGGTTCAATCTTCGGCATCGGTACTTGAAACGGTTGTTGTTCCCCCCAACCCGTTGCCCAATTCTTTACCGCTTTCAAATTACCGTATTTTGGTGGTTGATGATGTGGTCATTAACCAACGGGTTGCGGAGGCGAAATTGCGGGAAGCCGGAGCGGAAGTGGTTTTGGCTTCCAACGGTTCTCAAGCTCTTGACAAAGTTACCGAAGCAGAACAAAATGGGAATATATTTGATACAATACTTATGGATTTGCAAATGCCGATTATGGACGGATTTGAAGCAACCCAGAAATTACGGAGCCGCGGGTTCAAACGTCCGATTCTGGCATTGACGGCTAATTTCGGTGATAACGAAGATTCCTTTCAGGCAGGTTGCGACGCCGTACTGACCAAACCACTCAACCAAACGGAACTCATTAACGCCATTTTACAATATTCCAAACATAAAAGAAAAAAATAATGCAAAATATGTTCAAAAATTATCATAATAAAATTCGGTTTCTGACAATTATTTTTGTCTTGTTTTCTTTTCCGGCAATACCTGTTTTTGCACAAAAAACGGTGTTATCTTCCGGTATTGTTCCGGACGGTTTTGGATACAATATACATTTTATTGACGCCAAAACCGGTGAGATGGAAATGCTTGCCGATGCCGGCGCAACAGTTATCCGAACCGATTTTTCTTGGGGTTGGCAGGAACAGCAGCAAGGAGTGTACCATTTTTCGGGGCATGACCGGTTGACGTCTTCTATGGAAAAGCAAAATATTCGTCCAATGTATGTTCTTTCGTACCGCAATAAACTTTACGATCAAGGACTTTCACCGTACACACCGGAAGGACGAGCGGCGTTTGTACGTTGGGTATCTGCGGCGGTTGCTCATTTCAAAGGGCGGCGCATTCTTTGGGAAATGTACAACGAACCCAATCTCAAACGATTTTGGACTCCAACACCTGACCCGGAAAAATTCGCTCAACTCGCATTGGAGGTAGGACAAGCCATTCGATCTGTTGCGCCGAATGAAATGTACGTCGGTCCGGCAACTGCGGGAATTGATTTTTCATTTCTCGAATCTTGTTTCAAAGCCGGACTGCTCGAATATTGGGATGCTGTTACAGTACACCCTTACCGTCCGGCGGTTCCTGAAACAGTGTTGGCGGATTATGCGCGGCTTCGGTATTTAATTGATCAATATGCTCCGTCCGGTAAATTGATTCCGATTATTTCTGGAGAATGGGGATATTCGGCGGGTTGGCCCACTTTCGATAACGATATTCAGGGCAAAATGTTATCTCGTCAATGGCTGGTCAATCTTGCTGCTGATATTCCGGTTATCATTTGGTACGACTGGAACGATGACGGAAAAAATCCTTTCGATCCGGAAGATCATTTTGGAATTGTTCACCATGATTACCGTCCGGGGCAAACACCGGTTTATGATCCCAAACCCGCATTCCATGCCGCCCACACTATTCTTGAAACATTTAGAGGTTTCCGTTTCAACAAACGTCTTGAAACCGGCAATTCGGATGAATATGTTTTTCTGTTTGATCGGGATTACGGTAAACAGATTAAGCTTGCGGTTTGGACAACTTCGCCGATAACCAAAACAATCACGATTCCGTCGGTTGCAGGAAAATTTCAAACAATATCGTATCTTGGCAAACCGCAACCGGATCTCACCGCCGACTCAAAAGGTTTAACACTTTCGATTTCCGATGAACCGATTTATTTGACACCGGTTTTGACGCAGGAACAGCAAAATGATTTTTGGACAAAAATTGCCCGTCTGGAATCATTGCCGTTATATGTTTATGGTTCCGATGTTCCGTTGAAAAACAATGAACACAACACCGTAACAATAAAACCATTTAAACCAAACCGGTTTATGAAACAAACTCCGATGATTTCTTCGGCAACTGTTCAAGATCGAAAAATTGTTCAGAAAACGGAAGTAGAAGCAGTTAAACCGATTTCTATTGGGCTTCCATTTCCTGATCATAATGATTTGGTTGTTAAAGTCGGTAATCCGGGCGGTGATGTTTTTGATGCGAAAATATCTATTGATGATATTGACGGTTTGGAACTTACGGAGACGGTGCGGTCATTGACATTAAAATCGGGGGAACAGGAAACAGTAATTCGTTTTCCGATGAAGTCGGTTCCGGTTGGGGAATACCGGTTTTCCGTATCACTTTTAACCGATACCGGAACCGCCGTTATTTTTCCGTGCCGTACCATGAAACGGCTGGATAATTTTTCGCAACAAAATACAGAATCGCTCAAAACAGTATGGAGTATTCGTCCCGAAGGCGATCCGCGTATAAGTTCAGAACAAAAAGCCGAAATTGAAAACGGTATCGTTAAATTAACGTACAAATCAGATGAAGGCTGGAAATCAATCCGGTTTGTTCTGAACCGCAAATTCGGCAAAATTAACGGTCAACCGAAAGCATTGGGTGTTCAATTATTGGGAGACGGTTCCGGTAATAATGTACGATTGCGGTTTATTGATTCTAAAGGGCAATGGTTTCAGGCTCACGGCAACACAATGACGGATCAAAGATTATATTATTTTGAATTACCGTTTGACGGGACTAATTCGTTACACTGGGGCGGAATAAACAATGGTATTGTTTCGTTCCCGATTCGTCTTGACTCGATTCTTATTGATGGAACATTCAGAATTTGCGGTCCTCATACGGTTTCGATTTCCGCAATGACTTTAATTTACGAATAATATAGTAACAGTCTATTTTATTAACGACCACATAATTCCAATCGTCCGCAGATTTTCGCAGATTATTTTCAAAAGTTTTTTGAAAATAATTTTTATTGTCTTATTCAATTACAAATTCATTGCTAAAAGAACAATACATTCGGCAGAAATTGCTTCTTCACGACCAATAAAACCGACTTTTTCGCCGGTTTTGGCTTTAACACCAACTTGATTGGGAGTAATTCCAAGAATTTGTGCAATTTTATTTTTAATTGTTTCTTTGTACGGAGAGATTTTGGGGTGTTCGGCAAAAATGATCGTATCAAGATTGACTATCCGCCAACCTTGCGACCGAACAGTATTCCAGACGATTTGAAGCATTTCCATTGAATCACGGTTTCGGTTGATAGGATCGGTATCGGGAAAAAATTCACCAATATCTCCAAGTCCCGCTGCTCCCAAAATCGCATCAATAATAGCGTGAAATAATACATCCGCATCACTGTGACCAAGTAAACATCGCGAATGTTCAATACGAACACCGCCAAGAAGGATTGACGACCCCTCTCCTAACCGATGCGTGTCATGACCCAAACCAATTCTGAACATTATTAACAATGAAAAAAAAGATGACCGGATCATGTTGAATTGGTTACATGATCATAACTCACCGTAATTTGTCTATTTAAAAATGATACCCATTTACACATCAACATGAATTCACCCTGAAAAGAGTAACATATTTAGTTAATAGTTAATAGTGAATAGTTAATAGTGTCGCAAGCGGAATTTTTATCACAATGGTTATAAATCCGCATGAAACACTATTCACGATTCGCTATATTTCGTAACTGTCTATTTTATTAACGACCACATAATTCCACTGATATATTACATTTTTTGTATTTTTTGTCTATTCTTTGTTTGTTTGTTTGTTTGTTTCGTTATTTCGTACTCTCAAAAAATAATCCTTGAAAATCCACGAAGATCGAATCTCTGTGAAAATCGGCGGACTAAAATCTGCGAAAATCTGCGTAATCTGCGGATGAAAACAGACAATTACGATGCAATGTTTCGGCAAAACGTTGCCTGCCTTTTCATTTCCATCCGCAAACAAATTTACGAAATTATTCTACTGAGTTGTTACAAGGTTTTAGTAATTCCAAATTCGTACAATTTTATCACGGCTTCCGGTGGCGATTGTTTTAGCGTCTGGTGAAAAGGCGGCACTAAGAACCGATTGCATTCCGTCTCCGCGGATCCGAAGCTCTTCCTCTCCGGTTTTAATATCCCAAATCCTCGCCATAAAATCACCGCTGCCGGCAAGAATTTTCTTTCCGTCCGAAGAAAATGTTACGGAATAAATTGGTTGTTTGATTGTTCGCCATGTACATAAAAGTTGGATACCGGTTTTTGTTTCCCAAAGCCGAACTGTTGTATCCATACTTCCAGAGAGAATCATTTTGTTATCAGGTGAAATTGCAACGGAAAGTACCGAACCAAGATGTCCTTCTTCTGTTGTTTTACCGCCGAATTCCGCAATCCATTGGGCGGATTCTGCGTTGAAGAGCCGAACCGTCATATCACGGCTTCCAGTTACAATAAGACTGGCGTCTTTTGAATAGGCAATTGATGTAACCGTATTTTTGTGGGCGCGTTTCATTCCGGCGGCTTTGCCGGTTTCCAGATTCCATCGTGTAAAAGTACAATCACGGCTGCCGGATATTGCTATTTTGCCGTTTGGGTGTACTGCGACACATTTTACTTCGTCAAGATGTTCCGCCAACTTAAAAATCTCCTTGCCGTTTTCAACATCCCAAACACGAACCGTTTTGTCATCACTTGCAGTTAAGACCCGTTTACCGTCCAAAGTGTAAACCGCTTGATTAACTCGGTCTGTGTGACCGGAAAATACTTGAACGGATTTTCCCGTTGCAATATTCCAGATTCGCGCCGTATTATCTCCGCCTGGACCGCCGCAAGCAGCCAACAGAAAATGTCCGTCCGAAGAAAATATTACAGAATTGATCGGACTGCCGCAGCCTTCCAAACGTTTCAGTAATTTCGCACGCGGTGTTGTAATGATTTCCGTTTCTGTTTCGGCGGCGGCTTTGTTTTCTGCCGACACTTGTTCTGCTTCGGTGTTCTTTTCGGTTGCCCAATCAGTTTCTTGAGCCGCAAGCCGTATTCCCCAAAAAAGAATAATCAAAAATATCAGAAATCGTTTCATTGTTATTCAAACAGTAAATGTGTTGAAATTCATAACTATTCACATTCCCTAATTGAATTGTGAACAGTTATTGTGTTTTTTATTCTTTCAATCCTTTGATAATTTCGGTGATAATTTGGTCTGCTTTTTCGCAAGGAACTTGACAGGTTCCGACTTGTTTATGACCGCCGCCGCCATATTTAAGCATTAATGTTCCGATATCGGCTGTGCAGGTTCGGTTGATCACACTGTAACCGCACGAAATCATCACATTAACTTTTGCCTTGCCGTCGGTAATCCAAAGCGAAACATTTTGTTCGGGAAAAACACTGTAAATAGTAAAACGATTACTTGTGTAAATTGTTTCAACTCCCCGTAAATCCGTAATCAGAACATTCGCTTCGCTTTTCGAATACTTAATTGCCATCTCAACAAACAAATCTGTTTGTTGCCGATAAAGGTCAATTCGTTCCTTCACATCGGGATTGACAAGAATTTCTTCCAGTGTTTTTGTGCGTAAATGATCAATAAACTCCATCATTAACTGATAATTTGAAATACGGAAATGGTGAAACCGTCCCAATCCGGTACGCGGATCTGTAATGAAACCAATTAAAACCCAACCTTGCGGATTCCGAATATCTTCAGCGGTAAGTTGACCGGAATCAACCTTATCAACCGTATGAACCAACTCTTTAAATTTCGGAAATTTTTGGTCTCCGCCGAAGTATTCATACACAATTCCGGTACATGATGGAGCTTTTTTACTGATTCCTTTCACTTCTTGCGTCCAACCAACTCGTTCCGCCTCACTGGAATGATGATCAAACCACATTCCGCAACCGGATACAAACGGTACATTACACAAGATGTCATTGGGTTCTGCTTTGAATAAACCATCTTGCAGGTCTTTAGGATGTACAAATTGGACAGAATCAAGAATCCCTTCTTCTTTTAAGAGCATTCCGCATACCAGTCCGTCAAAATCAGATCGGGTTACAAGCCGCATAATAAATCTCCTTAACTTTGATAATAAATAATTTAAGCTGTTCGTGATTGCCTGTTTTCAATGAAACTCTCCACTCAAAACATTCAACATTTGTAAATTAACCAACTCCAGAAAATTTACAAGATACAACTTTCACAAAATCATCCGTCAATTATATTATTGTCTCTATGTTTAAGCAACCCATCACAATCTTATACCTAGCGTTCATAGAATAGTATAGAATGGTATAGATTTCGGGTTGGCGGCTATCAATTCGTCTTTTTTCTTTCCATCGATGATAAAAGCATCATTGTAGCCCGTTTTGATACCGTAATTGATTTTAATATCCCAATCTTTTAGATGTGTATCAATTGTTTTGATTTTTGCTTTGATTCTTTGTTCGATTGGCGAAAGAATTACCCAACTATCGGAAGATTGGAATTTACAAACGGTACCGTTTTGTCGAATGAAAACGCTCCTTAAAATAGAACACGTATCCCTGATACCTTGCATTGGGATTTGCTTTAAGAAACCCGAGTGTAAATTAGACATAAAACGGGAATTTATCATTGTATGTTTTGTGGTACGTTTGATAAAGTTGTTTGATCAGGAACAAATTCCGAGACTATTGAATTTGGCTCACTCAAAACTGTTACATAAAACATGTCGATAAATCTGGAACAAAAATAAAACTTCGTCTTGAATTTCTCGAAGGGCGATTATATCTGCCAATCATTCGTGTTAAGCGAATTTAATTTTATCTTGCCAGCCAGATTATCAATGATTAATCTGCGATCATTGTATGCGCAAAACTCAATTTTTGAACAATTTTATCGTTTTTTTGAACATTATTGAAACGACAACTCGATTCATTTCTTGTTGCACTTCCTAAAAATTATCCTAAATCCTATTATCGTACAGGTAATTTTAAGTCATTTCTAATTTGCTGGACAAGCACACCGCTCAATTGCAAAACACCTAATCCGGTAGAATCAGAGATTTTTCAATCGTGCTAATAAAAACAGAAACTTCACACAAAAGTAAATCTTTAATTTCTCCGAGTAAATTATTCTGTTGGTCAAATAATTGAATAGAAAATGGGGCAGGATTTATTTGTCCATTAGGGGATTCAGGATTTCGAAAATAATCCCAAACTGTATATTTTTCTGTATGTGACTTTTTTATTTCTTTAATATCTGTGTAATACCATGTTTTCGTTAGATTCAATCCAAAAATATTTCGGCACAATACAACGCGATCAGGATAAACAAGAATACTAAAACGAACAAATGGATGTAGAATCA
>JAITIZ010000211.1 GCA_031279215.1 Planctomycetaceae bacterium | reverse complement strand
GAGTGGATAGTGGATAGTGTCGCATGCGGAATTATTGCCGTTTGGTAGTAATCCGCATGTGACACTATCAACTATCCACTCTCAACTATTATCTCGCCCTTGCAGGGCTTTGGGAAAATTGGGGAATTCCTGATCCGGCGGTTGCGCTTCGCTTGACCGCCGGTTATGCATTTCACACCCCTAGCGGGGTTAAGAGCGAAAAACAATAATTTCACTGATAGATTACAATTATTGGTTCTTTACTTTTTTGAGTTGTTTTTCTTCGTGTTTGATAACTTTGTTACAGAGTTTATTTATTGCTTTCAGTAAGTCTAATGCATCAGGACGTGAGGGGTCATCGGGAATCGAAGAAAAATAAGTATCGTGAACACCAAATAATTGTTTTAATTGAGCGGCGTTGTCTGGAGCTATATCGTCAAACTCGTCGAAGTCATAATCCGCATCCCAAAAAATTTCATTTTCTAAACATTCAATCTCAAAATGCCACCTGTCTTCTTCTGTACATTCAACTGTTAATTGTTCTTCTATTTCATCGTCGTCATCATCACTATCCTCCTCCTCCTCCTCACTAGAAATTAAATCGTTTTCCATTATTGATTTAGAAGCGTTGAGAATTATTCTTCGCCAATAAAATCGATCATACGAATCTTTATCATCGAAAAATTCATCATCATCATTATTATTGTAATCTTTTGCTATATCAATTTCGATGATGATATTTTCTTCCAAGACACGAAAAATGCTGGCTACAGTTGCTTCCAAAAAGGCGGTTAATTCGCAAGCGGGAGTTTTTTCATCGAGAAGCCCGTAGGCTGCCTTGTGTAATGTCCAGATTTTTTGTTCTAAAGTGAGACAATCAAAAGCACGATGTCCGAAACGGAAATCATCCTCTTCTTCAATATCATCATTATCAATAATTGTTTCTTGAATCCGATCAGTTAGTTCGTCAATACCCTGTGCCAACATTAAAGCATACGCACCGGAAAAAGTTTTTGTACCAGTTGAGGCTCGCCACATCGTTTTACTCCCTATTGGAACTCTGGATTTACCGGAATACTTACACTACGCATTTCTACAGAAACCAAACTACAAAAAATAATGAATTTAGTAACATTTCGTAGAATTTATTTGAATTGTACTGTAATTTGGATAACCAAAGAACAAAAAACCAAAAAAACGAAATTCTTTGACAATGAAGATCGAATTTTTGGTTTTTATTAATTTAATTGCAATGAGTTTTAGTGGGATTAAATAATTCCGCCGTGAGTTCGGTAAGGAGTCATGTGGCTTGGTTGGTCGAGCAGCCAGAGTCGTTCCCATTCATCGTGAATTAGGCGGAGGTTTTCTGAATTGTAGATCAATTGTTGATTTCGTCGCTTTGTATCTCCAGAGTACATTGGAATTAGGCATCCGGTCGAACTTATTAAGGTAATCCCCAAAAGGACTGCCAATACAAATTTATACAACATAATACTCCTCCATGAAACTCTGAATCAATAACATCGATAATTTTTGGAAAAAACACAAACAATTTCGTTAAAACAATCCGAAACCTTAATTGATTTTATCGGAGATTTTTTATCTGAAACTGAAGAAAACTTTTTCTTTGTTTATCGTAATATATCCCTAAAAACATTATTATTATCAGAAATATTTACACAGAAGAGCCGAAACCATTTAGTCAAATTACCTATTTTTCCTTTTTATTCAACAAAGAGTGTACTTTTTCTCCCATAGCCTTACCAGCTTTAAAAGTAACGATGCATTTTTCTTTGACGAAAACTTCTTCACCGGTTTTGGGGTTATGGGCTTTTCGGGCATTTCGAATTCTTACTTCGAAAACACCAAAGTTACGGAGTTCAATTCTCCCTTCTTCCGCGATAGTTTCAATAATTGCGTCGAATGTCTTCTGGACCATTTCTTTCGTTTTCAACTGGGTCAAACCAAGTTTATCGGAAATAATTCGAACAATTTCTTTTTTTGTCATAGTTCACCTCGAACATTAAAAAGTAAACCTCCAAAACAAGAAACGGAGGCAAGTTTACTCAAAAAAAACCAAAACAGGATTTTATGAAATACGTAGTACTCGGAAAAAGTTTAACGTTGTTTTAGGTTAAAATCAAGTCCTTGTTAGGATTCCCGCCGAAAAAAGAAATTTTGATGATTGGTAATATATCAGCGGAATTTTTGTTTGAGGTTAAAAAAATATTCGTCAAAAGGAATTTAAAATAAGATCAAAAGGAATTTAAAATAAGATAGAGTATCGGAACTCTTTATTTACCATTCGAATTTGATATAATTCCACAAAGATAAATCATTCAAATTGTAAATAAATCCAATATTGGCAACTCTTTTGGGTCAAATATCACTTCAAACTCTATTCACTCCATAGATATTAAGTTTTCTTTATGGATTGAGAAATTGGAAAGTCTGATTTTATTTGCAGTTTGGGTATTACTCCTGTTAATTTGTACTAACAATTCACCATTAACAACAAACAACCCACAAATAATTATGAGCAATTCGATTATGGCGGAAGAGCGTGTTCATTTTCCTGTTGCCGAAGCTTCCTATCCGCTTTTTATTGGAATGAATTTTGGCGGTACCTATCTGAAAATTGGAATTGTCGATCAGGAAGGACGAACCGTTTCCTATTTCGCCACACCCCACCACGCGGAACGCGGACCAGAAGAATCAACCAAACATGCCGCACATGCTGTTCTGGAAGCCATTGAAAAAACCGGTACCAATCTTAAGTCTATCGCTTCCGCCGGCGTCAGTTTCCCCGGTTCACTTAACCCCCGCACCGAAAAATTACACCGCCCTCCCAATATTCCCAACTGGCAAGGTTATCCCATTGCAGAAAAATTCATAGAATATTCCGGTCTTAGTTCTGTTCTCTTTTGTAACAACGCCAACGCCGCCGCTTACGGTGAATACTGGATTGGTGCCGCCAAAGGAACACACAGTATGTGTTTACTGCTTCTCGATAAGGGAATAGGTTGCGGTATTATCGTGGAAGGGCGCGAAATCAAAGGAGCCAATGGATTCGGCGGTGAATTTGGACACATGATTGTTGACCCGTCGCCGGGAGCGCGTTGGTGTAATTGTCTTCAACAGGGACATCTGGAGGCTTATTCCAGTGCTACGGCGGTTGCCCGCCGCACTCGGGAGTTGCTCGAAGTCGGGCTTCGTTCCTCTCTCAAAATTCATTACGATACCCCGCTCGACTCCATTCCCCGAATGGTCTATGAAGAAGCCGAAAAAGGTGATGAACTCGCAACACAAATCATTCTTGATACCGCACAATTTTTAGGACTTGGAATTGTTACGTTGCTTCACACGATTGATCCCGAATGTGTTTTGATTGGCGGCGAAATGATGTTTGGCGGAAAAGGTTCACGAATCGGCGATATGTTCCTCACACGGATTCGCGAAGAAATCGATACACGGGCATTGAAAGATTTAGCGGAAAATCTCAAACTCGATTTTGCTCAACTCGGTTCTTTTGCCAGTTATATCGGTGCCGCCGGACTAGCACGCGAAGAATCACAACTGTTTTCGGTTGTCGAAGAATAATTTTACGTACCTAATCTCAACTGTTTATGAGTTTTTTTTCCAAGATATTCGGTAAAAGTAAATTAAATTATCGGAAACGTTATGAATTACTTCATTCGGCGATTTCCGGGACAATGTCGCAAGTTTATCGGGCTCGCGACAGAGAAACCGGACAACTTGTTGCCTTGAAAATTCTCGATATGAAGAAAACGTCCGCCGTAGAAGCCCGCTTCAAAGGACATCACAAACCAACAGAAGGTGAAATCGCAGTGATGTTCAATCACCCTTATATTGTCAAAACCTTTGAACAAGGTCTGACAACAGGCGGTGAACAATATTTAGTTATGGAATATCTCGAAGGAACCGGTCTGAACAATGTTCTCATGGTTCAACAAGACCTCATGGCAGGAGCCCGTGTCTTCTATATTCGTCAGGTGGCAGAAGCCTTACAAGAAGTGCATGACAAAGGATTTATCCATCGTGATATTTGTCCGCGTAATTTATTATTTGTTGGGGACGGAACGGTTTTGAAACTAACTGATTTCGGTTTGAGTGTTCCGAACCGTCCGCCATTCACCGATCCCGGAAATCGTACCGGAACCGCAAATTATATGGCTCCCGAATTGGTTCGCCGGAAAGCAACAGATATTCGGCTTGATGTTTTTTCTTTTGGTGTTACGATTTACGAAATGTGTACTCGGCAACTTCCTTGGCCCCGCGGTGATAGCGGTAACGCCGCAATGTCACACAGCGAACCACCCGCCCCAATCTTTGAATTTCGCCCGCAAATCAATAAAACTCTCGCCCGTGCTATCCACAGTTGTATCGAACCGGATGTCTCAAAACGTTGCCCCAATATAAAACAATTCCTCAAAATGATCGCCCATGTCGAAAACGAAGATGAGTAACAGAATATCTAACGGTCTATTTTATCTCATCTTATTTTTCGATTCATTTAATATTTTGTTCCTACACCCCGAAAGGAAACTCATTCATGTCCAATAACAGAAAGTTACCGATAGGCATACAAGATTTTGAAAAATTACGTTTACGTGAATATGTGTATGTTGATAAAACATCGTACATCTATCAACTTGCTAATATAGATTCGCCTTATTTTCTTAGTCGTCCTCGTCGTTTTGGCAAGAGTCTTTTTCTTTCTACTCTTAAAGCGTATTTTCT
>JAITIZ010000089.1 GCA_031279215.1 Planctomycetaceae bacterium | reverse complement strand
TTTGCTCATAAAAAACGAGTAAAAAAATAAAGAAAAATTTCCCATTTTTATGTCCAATTTACCCTTATTTTGTCGTATTTTGGTGAAAATTCAATGTTTTTGTTTTACAGTTTGAGTATGTTAAATAAATTAGGAGGTTTGTATGCAAAAGTTATGATAGATGGAAAAGAATATACCGTAGGGACATGTTGGGAATTTAAGGCATTTGTTTCTCTTAAAATGAAAAATCCAGCATTACAACCAAATCAAGTTAAATTCACTAAATCTTATTTACCGCGTTCTCCAGGAGAATTTGATGATCCATGTCCCGTATGTAAACAAATGTTTGGTACTGACGGTTTAATTCCTCCACCTTAACCCAAATAGTTTGCATGTTTTTTTGAAACGATTTTATTTTGTTATATATTTATTTTCCATAAATTACAACAAAAAATATGAATTAACTGATCCAAACAGAGCGTTTTTTATATTTGTTTAGCAATAATTGATTGTTTTAATTTCAGATTATCCTGAAATATTTGTACTATAACAAATTATTCAGGTTAACTTTTACCAATGGGTAAATACTTTTATAAAAATTATGGAATTTTATTCAGCGGTGGATTTAGCATGTCTTGATTTAGACTGGTGGGCGACGGATACAGACGGTTGTATTGGTCATTTTGCCACTTGGGTTATGCACCAGTTCCATCTCATTTACGAGTTATATTAAACGAATTATTATCAGATTATTTTCAAAACACGGCTCAAATACTTGGAACAGCGATTGAAAGTGAAAATTGGGAAATCATGACTGGCAAGATAATAACGGATTCTTCCCAATTTCATACAATTGAAGATGTCCGTAACTGTTTTTTGTGGTCATTCCGATTTATGAGTGAGCGTGGTATGTTTTCTTATTCAGGAAACATGCCGAATGGTTGGAATCATTATTATCGTCTCACTGTTCCATCATCTCCATTAATGATAGACATGTTACCTAAAGATATCAAAAATGCTATTCAGGGAATCACTTTTCCTGTTTCATTTTCACAAGCCCATATTATCACGAAAGACCTGATTGCCGGACAACAATAAAATAGATGACCATTTCTGAAACATCATAAAATAATTTTCATAAACATTCAATAAGCAACATATTTGTATAAAATATTATTTGAAATAAACTTAATAGTAAAATATCAGGAGTTTTTGCGTTGTCAGTTGATCTGTTGTTTTGTGAAGGAAGTACACAAAGTTATGACATACGGATACTTCGAAAATTACTTCAATCATTTTGTCAGGTGATTGCAGGCGGTTCCTCACGAGGTTTGCGCAAATGTATTGATCACGCTCGACAATTTTACGAAACGAAATCAGTATTCGCAATCCGTGACCGAGATTTCCCTAAAAAGTGGACAGGAGCATCGCAATTCGTTTTAGAATGGATAACACCGGATCATCAGGGACAGATGAAACATTGGGGATGGGTATGGCCACGACGTGAAATCGAAAATTATCTTATTGACCCTATAATTGTTCAGAAATCTCTCGAAGTCTGCATACGACAGAAAGCATTTGATGTTTGTCCTTTTGATTTTGAAGATTATGCGACAGTATTGAATTCTGTGCGAGATTCAATAGCGGTTTACCAAGCGGCACGAATCGCGTTAACTCAAGCCGGAAAACCTCGTTATTTGTGTACTTCTTTCGGTCATGCAAGAGGACAGTACAATTATCGTTTTCCGCAACAGCTGGATCAATCATCTTGCGAACACGGAATAAAAATACTGTTTCAAAATCACGATCAATCACTTGTTACATTGGAGGAAACACTAATGGAATTTCACCGCATCATGAATATGGAATGTTCACGGGGCAAGCCCAGATATCAAGATTATCTCTATGCTTTTTCAGGAAAAGACCTCTTATGGGCAATGGAAGATTGGTTTACTAAAACACCGTTTCGAAGTCCTACCGTTTTTCAAGAAACGATATTAACAGGAATTGAAAATGCCGATGAAGATATTGCATTATGGTGTTATGAATGGAACGACCTTGTAAATAAAATAAAAACAGTGTAATTGTCAATAAACTGTTCTAAGCCCCGCGCTTGTCCGAGATGCTCTAACCCCGTCAAGTAGCCCCTTGATGTAAAAAATTGGGTTATTTTTTACCAAGTAGTTTCGTAAGTACGCACAATAATCGCGCTGTATTTATGTTCAATTATCATTGTGCTTTTCTGTGGTACGTTTGATAAGGTTATTTGTTCCGATGGGAATTTCGGGGCGGTTGAATTTAGCTCACCCAAAACTGTTACCTGAAACATGCCGAGAAATTTGGAACAGAAATAAAACTTCATCTTAAATTGCTTGAAGGTCGGTTATATTTACCAATCATTCGGGTCGAGCGAATTTAATTTGTCTCGCCAGCCAGAGGATCAATGATCAATCTACGGGTGCTGTATGCGCAAAAAATAATTTCTGCAATTTTGTCGCTTTTGGAGTATTTTCGAATCGATAATTCGATCCATTTCTTACGGTATTTCTTAAAAATTGTCCCCCAATTATATTATCGTCCCGATAATTTTAAGTCAGTTCTAAGTTGGCTATACTAGGAGGTTAGTTTATAGTTTGCTTAATTTAAGATAGGGGAGCCTCGCAACAGGTTGTTTTTTCAAGTATTATTCCTTGAAATTGGAGTTTTTGGGTTTCAGAATCGTTTTCAGTTCCCTTTTCTCCTT
>JAITIZ010000073.1 GCA_031279215.1 Planctomycetaceae bacterium | reverse complement strand
AGGTTTCATGCGATCCATTCGAACATTTGAAATGTTTTTGTCGCGTTTTCCGAAATCATCGAAAACCGATGATGCCTTGATTTGTCTGATTGACCGTTATCGAATGCTTGGAAATCAGGTAGTTTTACAAAATCAATTAGATATAACAAAAAAATGTTATAAAAGAGCAATGGAACTTTGCCATGATGTATGGCAAAATAATAAAGGAGTTCCTTATCATAAAATTATTAGACAATATGCCGAAGAAATTACGAAAAATTCATCTCAAATTCAATGATAATAAAAACCGTTGATTTTTATATTTTTAACAAACACACCATGAAAAAGATTTATCATTTTGCTTTTTTTATTACTTTTGTTAGTAGTTGTCTGGCAACATTCATCTTTCCAGTTTCTGCGCAAACGATAGGTTCGGGTAGTGCTACCATTTCAGAAAATGACCATACCAATATCGAAGGCGGTCATTTGGGAACTTCGTCGATTGTTCAAGGTGGGGTATTGCGTTACATGACTGTAACAATTGCCAGCGGTGAACAATCTAAAACCCGTATGAGGGGTGGAACCGCTGGAGTCAATGAAACTCCTGATACAGGAAGCGATTGGAATACAGAGGGAAATTATGACAAACAGCCGAGCGTTCAGTTTCGTGGAAAACAGCGTGGTGGAATTAAAACAAAAGAGTATTTTCCCGAATTTCATGGAACCGTCGAGTACTTTGGTGAAGGTGGTGGAGAAGAAAAAACTTATTCGTGGTCGGTCAATGCAAAGTATGAAGTTAAAGATATCGAAATTCACCAAAGTGTTGCCGGAGGAGAATTCGTCAAAATTTCAGATGAACAAAATGTCGATCCAATTATAGCAGGACAAAAAATCCAACTCAAAGTAGTTGCTCCACCAATTGGATTACTTGGAAATGACTATACAGTAGCGTGGACAATAGGCGGTGTTGCCCATGTAAAAAAATATACGTTTAATTCACAATCTGCTTCTGTTGAACAATTAGAAGGTAATTCATTAAAAGTGAATCCAATAACATATTTTTATATTGACGGCGGAACAACAACAAATGAAAAAAACACATCTGTTGCTGTAAAAATAACCAAAACTGGAATGACTCCTATCAATAAATCGGTGTCTTTTAAAATTTTAAAGCCTAAAGTTGATCTATTAAATGCCACATGGACAACAGCTAATCCAGAAGTTGGTGTCCGTAATATTGGAGGCGTTCCAACTTTAACGCTTGGTGATGCTTCAAATGAGGGAATCTCTTGGCAAGCTATTGTTACCCCCCCCGCCGGGAGGTAGTGGGGGAATTGCATTTTTTCAGACACTTACCACTGACAAAAAAATAATTGTGTTGACATCATGGAATCAGGTGGTGAAAAAATTAACCACAAATGGAAAATTCGTTTTGGATAACATTGCCCCTTATGCTAATGCTACCTTAGCTGTAACTGAAAACCAAACATCCCCTCCACTAGAGCAAGGCGACTCTCCTGGTTTACCCTTAGTAGGAAATATGATACTTGCAGAAAATGCCGATCAATTTATTCTTCATTTGATGTATATTCCAGGTAGTCCGGGAAGTATTCCTGTAACATTGGGGACGGTTCCTTGGGGATGGCAAGGAAAAGCAACGTTGACAGGACAAACAAACAATGGAGTTGGCGGTTGGTTTGCTGATCCTGTCATTTGTGGTAAAAATGGTGGTGTTGCAAATGATAATATTACCTTGCCAATCTGGGAGTCTAATATTGTGACTTATCAATGGCAATAGAACTAAAAATAAAAGGAGAAAATTATTATGATGAAAATAAAATTTGATTTTATCGTTGTATTAATATTTGTTGTATTTTTAACGGAAATACACGGCGAAAATACTGTACAGCTAAAACAAAATGAATGGGGACAGGAGTCATCCGGCATTGCTTTATCGATTTTGCCAGTTCAAAGTTGTATTTCTCCTCATGATCATCTTGAGATGGTTATGTATGTAAAAAATTGTTCTGATAAAACAATTAAATTTTGTTATAATCGATATCACCCATTTGCATCGGCTGATATAGATATTGTAACGTCAGAAGGAAAGAAAATACCGATGACAAAACTTGGAACTCGTCGTATGGAATTTCCTTTATTAAGTCTGTCTTTTATTTCTCTTGCTCCACAAAATACAGCTCCTATTCATTTTGGGGAGCCGATCAATAAATTATTTGACATGTCTCTTGATGGACAATATTTTATCTCTTTGAAAAGTCATTTTATTATTACTGATCATCTGCTTGAAGCCCAATCATTAAAATCCAAAATTACCATCGACAATAATCTTCAAAAAATCGATAAAGCTCTTTTTCTCAAAAAACAAGATAGTTGGTCAAAATCGCAATATGGTGTACAAATTTCTATTATTACCGATAAACATCTTTATAACGAATATGGACCGATTTTCATTAAATTAATCTCAAAAAATATCTCAAAGAAAAATTTATCAATGAAATCAGATGTTTTCAATGTTTTTGATGCTTATGAATTGACGCTGAAGACTCCCAGTCTCAACCGTGATTTTCGTAAATCGAAACATAAAGATGACGTTCAGGACGCGGTATTAACCCTTTATGGACAAAAATTATTTTCGGAAAAGAGTAAAAAACCAAAGTCTATGGTTATAGTAAAGCCGGACGAGGAAGTTGCGGAAACAGTTATTGTACTGAATCGGATTTTTGATATGTCGGAAGACGGAATTTATGGTCTGATTGTTTCCCGTAAATTCATTGACGAAAACGGTAAGGAACAAACTGTTACAAGTGATCCGCTGCCAATTCGTGTTGGTACTGCCCTGACACAAGACGAAATCGACCAACGTATTAAAGAAAGGCAAGAGAAAGAAAAAAATACAAAAAAATGAAGTATAACATTTGACGAAAGGCATCTGATAAATTATTTCACAACAATGTTTATCGGACAATTCTACTGTTTCGTTAATTACATTTTATTTTTCATATTTTTCGTTTCAAAAAAAATGAGTAATACGGTTGATACTTTTGTTGGCGGGTTAAAAATCAATTTCAATTAGAATCTCAATCAAATTTGATATTACAAAAAAGTGTTGTTGAACGCTTCAAATCTAAATATTAATTTCAAATATTCTGTTGACGATATTATCTGGACAGTCCGCACGGCGTATGCAACAGGAATGTATCAATTATATGCCGATTGTCTCTATATTGAAACGGATCTTCCTTCGTTGAAATTTTTGGTGCTTAAAAACAAGGGGTTTTACGACAGTATACCCATGAAAAATTTATAAAAATATTTTTTTAAGTTAGTATGTATTGATATGGTTAAATTTTTTATTATAATCGTACCCATGTGTTAGCGATTTTGTTTTTTCGGCGAGATCGGCAGCGTTGGCTGAGTTAGAATCGTAGCGATGAGGCTTACGATTCGAGGCGTTCTAAAATCAATTTCCAAATCAATATTCCAAATCAATTTCGTTAT
>JAITIZ010000053.1 GCA_031279215.1 Planctomycetaceae bacterium | reverse complement strand
CGGCAAAAACGGAATTTGACGAACAGGGACGTATCAAAAAGATTATTGATGCGGACGGTAAGGTAATTGAGTACGAATTTGATACCGGTTCGAAAATCCAAAAAGTCAAAGACCAACTCGGAAATGTTACTGTTATCGAAAACGATGATCGCGGTAATGTCATTCGTGAAGTCTCGCCGGAAGGAGCAATTACGCTCCGTACTTATGACGGTAACAATAACATGTTGACGGAAACGCAAGTTGTGATTCACAACGGTGTTGAGATTAAACTTACAACATCTTACACTTACGATGCCGACAACAACAAATTGACCGAAACCGACGCACGCGGTAATGTAACGCGTTATACGTACAATAAATATGGTCAGGTTACATCAACGACTAGCGGTGGTGTAACAACATATACTTATTATAACGAACAAACCGGTTTACCAACCACGACGACAGATGTTAATGGAAATACAACTAATTACAAATTTGATGATCGTGGAAATATGACCTCGTTGGTCAATTCTAATGGTGTTCAATTAATCACAAGCGAATACAACAAATATGGAGAAGTAACAAGTATTGCTTCGACAAATGGTCGTACAACATATATGGAGTACGATAATAATGGTGATTGTATTGCGACATATTACATCGAAAATGGTTACAAAATTCTTGATAAAACTATTTACGATGACGCACGCCGTGTGATTGGACGTGAACACTGGATTATTCAGATTGGTGCCGGAGTCCAGCCGCTTGGCGGAGGGACAAGTAACATCGAACCGCCAAAATTACTCTGGTCAACAAAAACTGAGTACAACGCCGCTGGTCAGGTTATTCGTGAAATTGATCAAAACGGTCTTGAAACGATTTATACTTATGATGTTCGCGGTTTGGAAACGGAAGTCCGGTCACAATCCAAAGGTTCGGACGGACAAATTATCTGGTCAATTCAGCGAACTGTTTACGATGCCGCCGGTCGTTCAATATATAGTAACAGTTACACCGAAGGAGTTCCCGCAACACAAATCAATGGTTCTCATACTGAATACGACAAAGACGGTCGAAGTATCCAAAGTGAACAATTATTAGGTCTTGTCATTGAAATCGGCGAAAACGGTCAATCATTTGTCAAGAGTATTTCTATTGTCATTCGGCGCGCCAAGTTCGCTTGCACTTGACCCCTTATACAAGACCATTTTGGGTCTAGTTTTTGCCGTCCACCGCTTTTTTGGGTTGGTTTGCAGAAAATCGATCTACTAGTCCTTAAACAAGCGAGTCGTGAATATTTTTGCTACGTTAATATGTGTTTTTGTATCGGCGTACGATGTCTATTTTGACATTTTTGTTTTAATTTTTTTAACACGAAACACACGAAATGACACGAAAAACACGAAAGTTTTTTTTAGATAATTTTCGTGTATCTCGTTATTTCGTGTGTTTCGTGATCTCAAAAAAACAAAAATTCCACTGATATATTACAAAATCCGTAATCTAAAATCGTCAATCTGAAATCTATCAGGCAAATTTATTTTGTTGCATGTATGATGATAAAAATATACTTCTTACATTCATAATTTTACGTTTAATCAACTCAGTGTTTTGTTAAAACAATATTTGTTGTAACATTTTAATGGCTGCTGCTGAAGTTGTTTTGTTTGGAAAAATTAGGTGGAAATGAGGTTTGGGGACAAATTTTTTTGACCGATTTTGCACACACCCTTCGAGAAGGCTACTGAATAGATACATAGATACAGAATAGATATTGAATCTTTTGAAAAATGGGAGAGGACTTGCGTTTAATTCTAGGGATGTGGTAGAATGTTCGTTGAAATTATTTGTTCAATCCGGCGGCTTGAATCTAATTGGTTTACCGTGCGGCATTGGGCAATCGCAAAAAAAATGTCCACGCTTATACTCATCACATTTTAGAATTTGTTAAAATTCGGTTTTGTTGAAACAACCACCGTGTGTCCTAACTCAAAAATTCTACCAACCCCGTCAAAAAATTGATCTCGTCAAAAAACGAAAAACCGAATGTTCAAGTATTAAGTATTCATGAGTATATTTTGTCCTGATACCCTATTCGTCCGATAAATCAGATGGTTTGATGTTGAACTTTAGGCAGTAGAATAAATGTTTTATGTTACGGCGTCAGACCCAATTGTTTGTGTACAACGTTTATGATTACTTTTAGTTGTTCATGTGGAAAGCAGTACCAATTACCAGACCGGCTTGCGGGGCGCGAAGTCCGGTGTAATCAATGCGGAAATGCTTTGATCATTCCAAATCCGGAACCGATAGAATCAACCGCCGCCACCAATACGGCGGCGTCCGTGTCGGCTTCACAACACGAAATCACACAATGGGGAAATGTACCAATTCCAAGTAACGAAAAAAATGAACACTCTCCGATTGTTTCCGGTTGGACTACAGGACCTTATCAAAAAGGCAGCTCTTGTATTTTGACAATAGTTCTTGTATTGCTTGGAGCCGGCGGGGCATTTTGGGGAGGTTTTTTGGCGGGAAGCCTTGTACGTAACATCAAATCACCCCATCTTGCCGATCTCTCCGAATTTTACGATGAATTTGAAGATGAAATAACAGAATACACAACAGCAGATTGGAAAATTAACCAAAATTCGTTTGAATTATTTACCGCCCAAACAGCGGACGGAGGACAAATTCAGATTTCATTGGATACGAATCCGCCTGCTGCCGGAGAAAAAACTAAAAAAACTCTGGACGATATTGCGAATGCGTTGGGAACAGATGCCGACAAACCCGAAGAAACACCGGAACATAACCAAACGTTACAAATTCACTCGGAAAGTAATGCAGAATTTCGGCTTATTTGGCCTTCGCAAGGTTCTGTTGATTTTGATGCCGGAAAAATTCGGGAAATTCATTTTTCATTGTATGTTCCTGATAATGTCAATGCCGATTTCAAACCGGTTAAACCGGAAGGAATTGATAAAACTCTGATTTTATCGAATTTCAGTTTACGAATTGTTACGGAAAGCGGGTTTATCGAATTTATTCCCGAAAGCCAAGACAAATTTGTTTCAATATTAGATCATGCGAAATCCGATTGGGTTCCGATCCGGATACCGTTTTCAGGTAACGAAATCTGGAAACGGATTGATCACGGTATTTTCGGTTCACAGACACATGTTAAAAGCATCGAACTCTATACACAGCCTACCGGAAATGGCGCAATACTCTGGATTGATAACCTCAAAATTAACGAAGAGTAAAATTGTATAATATACTCATCTCACATTCGGTTTTCGTTTTTTGACGGGATAACCGGAATTGATAGGATTTTAAATAAAAGACACAAAAATTCTGTTCTTATAAAACCGAATTTGAAAGTGCAATGATTATAGTAATGAGTATCGTTTTGCAGAAACAGAAATAATGGTAACGGTCTATTTTGATAACCTTTCACCGATGATTGATTCCATTTTCTTCCGCTCTGAAAGGACAACATATTTAGTTAATAGTTACTGTAAATTTTACGTAAATGGTTATAAATTGACAATACGGATGATTGTTGTATAATATTTGATGTTGGCTATGCACATTCATGCAGAGACATTTTTCGGTATTTTCGGCAACATTCCCGGCAACGGAATTATTCTCAATGTTTTCATGAATGGTTCTCAATAATCAAATAAAAATATTTTGCAACAAAAAATGCTTCGTAATAAAACAGTTTATATTCTTGATGCGTATTGTATTTTGTATCAATTATTCCATGCGTTACCGCCGATGAACAGTCCGCAAGGAGAACCGGTTGCGGCGGTCTATGGTTTTACTCGTGATTTGTTTTCGCTTCTCGAAAAACATAAGCCGGATTATTTTTTCTGTGCTTTTGATATGTCGGTACCGACTTTCCGCGTGGAAATCTACGATAAATACAAGGCAAACCGTACCGCAATGCCCGATGATTTACGTCCGCAAATTGATTTTACTCATGAGATTCTTGATGCAATGGGTGTATTATCGTTTGGTATTTCCGGTTTTGAAGCCGATGATATTTTGGCAACTATTGCCCGAATGGTTACAGAACAAGAAGGTCATTGTGTACTTGTTACTTCTGATAAGGATTGCCGGCAGTTAATTAACAATCAGGTTACCCTGTTCAATCTTCGTAAACAAAGTTTTTATCGGGACAAAGAATTGTTCGACGATTGGGGTATCAAACCGGAACAGGTTGTCGATTTTCAAGCGTTGGTCGGCGACCCAATCGATAATATCCCCGGTGTACCGCTTATCGGTAACAAAATTGCCGCCGAATTATTGAACAAATTCGGAACGCTTGAAAATATTTTTGAACACGTTTCAGAAATCGCCGGAAAAAAACGGCAAGAAACTATCAAAAATAACCAAGAACTCGCCTTAATAAGCCGGCAACTTGTTAAATTACGCAATGATGTACCGGTTGAAATTAATTGGACTGCCAATAAATATAAAGGAATTGACAACCAAAAGTTACGGGAATTGTTCTACCGTTTCGGGTTTAAGTCGTTATTTACGAAACTCGATCATACCGACCAAGTTGGTCATGACAACAGTGTCGGCGTTAAAAGTGTAACACCGTCTCATCTTCAGAACTCTGTTAATCAGAACTCTGCTAAACCGGCCTTGTTTGACGAAAAACAAAATGAATCGTTGGAAAATTTATCTCCCAAACTCAAAAATCCGACCTATCATCTTGTTGATACACCGGAAAAATTTGACGTTTTTTTCGAGCAATTCAAAATGCAGCCGATATTTTCGTTTGACACGGAAACGGCACCGATAGAATCCCGTTTTGATGCAACATCACCGCGTTACACGGTGATTGTCGGTATGTCGTTTGCGTGGAATAACAACGAAGCGTGGTATTTACCGTTTCGCGGACCGCTTGGAGCCGAAACATTGAATCTGCAAAAAACACTTGAAACACTCCGTCCCTTTTTCGAAAATCCCGCAATCGGAAAGATCGGACAGAATTTGAAGTACGATATTATTGTGCTGCGAAACGCCGGAGTTCAATTGGTTGGACTGGTTTTTGATACGATAATTGCCGATTATCTGCTGCGTAACGAAATGAACCACAACCTTGACGATATGGCAAACTATTATCTGCAACACAAAACAATTCAAATCAAAGAATTGATCGGAAGCGGTAAAAAACAACGGCAAATGAATGAAATACAAACAGAAATTACTGCGGAGTATGCAGGTGAAGACGCTTTGCTGGTCTGGCTGCTTTATCCGTTACTTAAACACCGTCTCGAAGCACAACCGGAAACGGAAAAATTATTTTACGAAATTGAAATTCCGCTTGTTGCTGTTCTTGTGGAGATGGAGTGTGTCGGTGTAACAGTTAATACGAAAATGTTAAAAGAGTTGAGCAACCGTTTCACTCAAAAACAAAAGAAAATCGAAGCAGAAATTTATGAACTTGCCGGTCATGAATTTAATATTGCGTCACCGAAACAATTGGCAACTGTTTTATTTGACGAATTGGGGTTAAAAAGTGTACGTAAAACGAAGACCGGACAAAGTACGGATATTGAAGTTCTTGAAGAACTTTCTTCAAAACATCCGTTGCCGGCGAAAGTTGCGGAACACCGGCAACTGGCGAAACTCAAGGGAACGTATGTTGATGCGTTACCGGAATTGATTCATCCGGTAACCGGACGAATTCATAGTTCATTCAATCAGGTTGTTACATCAACAGGGCGGTTAAGTTCGAGCCATCCGAATCTGCAAAATATTCCCATAAGAACCGCCGAAGGTAAGGAAATTCGTACAACATTCCAACCCGGACAAGGATTTGATCTTTTATTATCGTGCGACTATTCACAAATCGAACTTCGCATACTGGCTCATTTTTCAGGTGATGAACGGCTTTGCGAATCTTTTCGTAATAATGAAGATATTCATACACGTGTTGCCGGTGAAGTTTTTGGGGTTGCGATTGAAGATGTTGATTCGGAGATGCGGCGTGTTGCCAAAACAGTCAATTTTGGAGTGATTTACGGTCAGTCGGCGTTTGGATTGGCGAAACAACTCGGAATAGACCAAAAAGAAGCACAAAAATTCATTGACGGTTATTTCGACAAATATTCAAGTATCCGAATTTATCTTGATACAATTTTAGACGATTGTCTTGCCAATGGTTATGTTGCAACAATTTTTGGTCATCGCCGTTATTTTCGCGACGGAATCCGAAGTTTGCGGAAAGGCGGACTCAACCGTTCGGAACGAGAAGCTGTTAACACGGTAATTCAGGGAACCGCCGCCGATTTAATAAAACTGGCAATGATTCGGTTGTACAATCAACTGCCCAAAGAATTAGAAACAAATCTACTGATCCAGATTCATGATGAACTCGTTTTTGAAGTTACCAAAAAAGATGCCGAACAACTAAAACATCTCGTTGTTGAAACAATGCTGCTTGACCAACCTCTTCGGGTTCCGCTGGCAGTGGATACAGAACTCGGTAAACATTGGCAATAACGATAAACATTGAAAGTAAACGTAAATTATTACCACATTTATTCTATGCCTAAAGAAGTTATTATCGGATCACAGGACGAACAACCCAAACCGGCAGAACAAAACGTACAAAATCAATTTCCTAATGATTTATTATTAGAGGAAGATCGTGCGTTACGTCCGCAGCGGATGTCGGAAATGATTGGTCAACGGGAAGTTTTTGCACGGCTTGAAATTTCGATTCAGGCAGCACAAAAACGTCGGGAACCATTGGGACATGTTCTTTTTGACGGTCCGCCGGGGCTCGGGAAAACAACATTCGCAACCTGTATTCCGCGAGAATTGGGAGTTTCTCTTCAGATTGGAAATGGCGCAACACTTAAATCCCCTAAAGATGTTGTTCCGTATTTGACCAATGCCGAAGAAAATTCCGTACTGTTTATTGACGAAATTCACCGAATGCAAAAATCGGTCGAAGAATTTTTGTATCCGGCAATGGAAGATTTTCGGATTGACTTAACACTTGGCGAAGGCGTGAATGCCCGGACGTTGAATATTCAACTTAAACCGTTTACGCTTATCGGCGCAACAACCCGAACCGGTTTAATCTCGGCACCGCTTCGGGATCGTTTTCAAATGCGGGAACATCTTGATTTTTACACGGTTGATGAACTTTCGGTGATTGTGCGCCGCAGTGCCGGCAAGTTAAATGTACGAATTGATGATGATGCAGCTTATGAGGTGGCACTTCGCAGCCGCGGAACACCAAGACTGGCCAATAACCGGCTCCGTTGGGTTCGTGATTTTGCCGATGCAAAAGTAAACGGAATTATAACGTTACAGGTTGCTGTGGAGGCTTTGGATATGCAGGGAATTGACCGGCTTGGGTTAGACCCGCAAGACCGGAAATTTCTGGAAACAATGTTACGGGTTTTTCGCGGCGGACCGGTTGGAATTGATTCGGTCGCTCATACAATGAATCTTGCACCGGACACATTGATTGACGAAGTTGAACCGTTCATGCTTCGCAGTGAACTGCTTATTCGTACACCGCGCGGAAGACGCCTGACCGAAAAAGGATTCCGCCATCTCGGAGTTAATCCCGTTGATTATGAAGATTCGTTGCTCTTTTTATGATTTGTGTGATTACGATAATTTTTGTAATCAACCGCATCAATCATATCAACCATAATTCCAACAACTATCAAAACAACTAACTTGACGTAAATTCCAACAATAGATAAAATAATACTTCATGTTGATTCGGTGTATTGGAAACCGTCAACACTTTTTATGAACCATTATTTTTTTCATCAAATATTTTATTGAACATTTTTTTATCTGACCGCAATTATGGAACTTACAAAAGAACAAATTATCGAACGGTTCAAAAATGATCGTTACGCAACCGAAGTAACAGGAATTGAAATTGTTGATGCCAAACCCGGTTACGCTAAAACAAAATTATTGATTCAGCCGAAACACTTCAATGCTGTTGGTATTGTGCAAGGCGGAGTTGTATTTACTCTGGCGGATTTTGCGTTTGCAGTTGCCGGTAATGCGGGAGTTGAGGAGGTAACGGTTGCCATCGAATGTCATCTTTCCTTTATAAAACCAACAATTGCCGGCACCTTGTACGCAGAAGCCAACCTTCTTTCCAAAACAAGATCACTTGTCTCGTATAGTATTCCTGTAACAAATGAAAAGGGCGAATTAGTTGCCCAATTTTACGGACGCGGTTTCACAAAACAACCCAAAAAATAACTCTCAAATAATGTCATTGGTATTCTGTATGTTTCCGTGTATTCCGTGTGAACTTGACCTTTGTACTGTTTGGAAATTTTATCAATGTAATATACATGTTCAGACCAAAAAAATACCGGAGGTAAAATACCTCCGGTTTTATTATTGATCAATGAGTTTTATTGTTGATCAATGATTTACCAATGGTAAAAGGGATAAACCGGATGCCACGCACGAACATACCGCGGATAAACCGGATAATAAACCGGTGTGTAAACCGGTGCCGGTGCGTAAATAACCGGACGGTAACCCCCAAAAAGCCCCCGACGATACACAACCGGCGGATGACACGGATCAAAATGCGGAATACCGCAATCACAGGGGGCAACAACAGATTCAGTAACAATTGTTGTTTGGGAAGCAGTCTCTTCCGCCGAAACGTTATTGACCGCCAAAAAAACAAACAACATTACAACTGAAAAGTAAACAAACATTCTAGTCATAATAAACTCCTTACATAAGATGTTATGGAACAACCACTTCAGAAATAAATTACTTTATCTCTGAAGGAAACACGCTCAACAATTTATTCTTAACAAAATATAACTGAAAATACTGAAAATAAGTTTTTTATCAATTTCAGCGGTCATTTTATCACAACAATTCGTAATGTCAATATTTTGGAGAAAAAAAATAAATTTTTTCGATTATAGAAAATATAACGAGAAAATAGTCAATTGATTCTATGTAATTGATAGTTGGTAGTGGAGAGTGCCGCAAGCGGAATGATGACCGTTTGGGTAGTAATCCGCTTGCGACACTATCCACTCTCCGCTCTCCACTATCCACTCTCAACTACTCTCACACCCCTAGCGGGGTTAAGATCAAAAAACAAAAATTTCACTGATAGATTACGTTTTTGCAAATTTCACTGATAGATTACAAAAATTCTTTTCTCTCAATTTCCGTACATTTTGTGTTCAAAATGAAAAATCCGCTGAAATATTCTGTAATGTTTTATTCCAGAGTATTGGGAACGGAGCGGTTAGATTTACGTGTTTGCGGGTTATTGGGTCGAGAAACATAATAGAACGGGCATGAAGCGCAATTTCACGGCAACGTTCCTCATTAAAATAATCTCCGAACGGAATTGACGAACCATAAGTTGCATCGCCAAGAATCGGATGACCATGAACAGAACATTGCAAACGTATTTGGTGCATTCGTCCTGTTTCAAGTTTGATTTCAAGAAGTGTTACGGTTTTTCCTTCCAATTCAAAATGGTTGAAAACCGTATAATGAAGAATCGCCTCACGGGCATCAGGATTGATCGGCGCAACAATTTCCGCAAGCGGTTTATCCGGTACTTTTCGCACAAAATCAATCCAAGTCCCGATTCTCGGTTTAACCATTCCCTCAGCAACAGCCCAATAAGTTTTGTTGATATGACGTTTTTCAAACTGCTCGGAAAGACGGCGTGTTGCACGGGAGTGTTTACCAAACAAAATGACACCGGAAACAGGACGATCCAAACGATGCGGTACACCAAGATAATTTCGTTTTTCTTTTTCCATAAGATAGGTTTTGACCCGCAATTCCAACGAATCAATTCCACGCGGTGCCTGCGTCAATAAACCCGCAGGCTTGTTGACCGCTAAACAAGCTTCTTCTTCATACAAAATTTCAAAATCAGGTTGGAACATGTTCTGTTTTAGCAGAAAATTGATCGTCAATTATTCAATGATTATTTGTATTGCAACACTATACTCATCACACCTTAAAATTCAATTTTATAAGAACAGAATTTTTGAGTCTTTTATTTTAAATCTTGTCAATTCTGTTCCTCCCGTCAAAATTCGTTAATTCTGTCAAGAAATGAAAACCGAATTGTCAAGTGTGATGAGTCTATTAACAGCGTTTTTATTTGTTACGAGACGTGCGGGATTTCGTAACCTTTACGTTGTTCCCTTGCGAGAAAAGATTGAGATTGGGCGTCGCCGGTTGTTTCGGTTTTCGGATCCCATTGAATTTCCCTGCCCAAACGTGCAGCAATACCGCAAAGATGGCAAGTATTCATCGTTTGAAGATGCGAAAAAACATCAGAAACCGGTAAACCGCCTTCACGAATACAACGAATAAAATTCTGCTTATGCCCTTCATACGGTTTGCCTTTGTAGAGTTTCACATAATCCTCTTCGGGCAAAATCTTTTGAAGTTCCGGCATATCCTTGTAGGCAACAGAACCGCCTTTTTCAGTGAGTTTTCCGCCGATTTCTTCAAACGGTTTTCCTTTAATCCGCCCACGGCTAACATGAATTTTTCCTTTAGTTCCTTCAAAAACAATTCCGTTACCGTCAGGGCTGTTACTAACAACATTCATCACAATTCCGTTTTCAAATTGACATTCAATATCAAATTTGTGTGAGGTGTTGTAACGATCTGTTTCTGTTGGATAACCGTCTTTGAACGGAACCGGATGTTCAGCGATAAGCGGATTGAAACGAGTTGGTCCTTGACCTTCGCCGATTTGGTCGATTGCCCAAAGTGCAATATCAATATGGTGTGCGCCCCAGTCGGTGAATTTACCGCCGGAATATTCGTACCACCAACGATATTCGTAATGTGTTCGGCTATTTTTGGGCCAATTATTATTTCCAGCCTGATCGGTTGTGGAGATATAATCGTACACTTGAACTTGCCCCGACCACATTTCGTAATCCAATTCAGCCGGAATTTCCGCTTTCGGAATTGGATTACAAACCGGTGAACCGCCGATATCACAGACGATCTTTTTAATATCTCCCAAAAGACCTTTCTGTATCATAAGAATTGCGGTCATAAAACGTTCTTTTTCACTTCGCTGCTGAGTTCCGACTTGAAATACTTTGCCGTATTTTTTGCAGGCGGCACGAATCAGTTGGTTTTCCTCAACAGTCAGCGTAAGTGGTTTTTGGCAGAAAACATGTTTACCCGCCATAAGAGCTTCGATGGCGATTTTGGTGTGCCAGTGATCAACCGTAACAATAGACACCACATCAATATCATTTCGTTCAAGAATTTTCCGGTAATCTTTGTAACCTTCGGGATTGATTTTTTTACCGTCGGCGTCTTTTTTACCGATATTCGAATGATTTTGTGCTTCTTCGAGATGTTTGGCATCGACATCGCAAACTGCAACAATATCAACAAGACCGTTGAAACCGCTTGCGTCGCCTCGACCCATACTTCCAACACCAATACACCCCATACGAAGCCGATCACTTGGGGATTGTGCTTGTACCGGTTGAACACTTGACAAAAAGTAAGGAGTAATTCCAACTCCGGCTGCTCCAAGAACAGATTGTTTCAAAAAATCACGGCGTGAAGTTGTGAACATAAATTAGGTTCCTTTACAAAAAGTGAAATAGGGAAATGACTCAAAAAACAGTGTATTAGTTTAACACAGTCCAATGTTCCCGTCAAGAATTCAGTGTTAGTTAATAGTTAATAGTTAATAGTGTCGCAAGCGGATTACTATCCAAACGATAATAAATAATACGGAAGAAAATATCAATCGGCAATCTGCAAGCGGCAATTTGTAAACGGGTTCAAAATAGACTGTTACGACAAATCACTTTGGATTATTTTTTTGGGTGTATTTCAAAATTGTTTTAAAAAGATGTTCGGTTTGAAACGGTTTTGTAAGATAATCATTGCAGCCGGCATCAAGCACTTTTTGCCGGTCATCATCAAGAGCGTGAGCCGTAACAGCAATAATTGGACATTTATAACCGTCACGCCGCAATATTGTTGTTGCCTGATAACCGTCCATCACCGGCATCTGCATGTCCATTAGAACAATATCAAATTTTTTGTCTGTTTCTATTTCCGTTTTGTTAATTTTATCAATACCAATTTGTCCGTTGTCCGCAAGAACAACTTCAGCACCGGCTTTTTGTAACTGAGATGCAATAATAATCTGATTAACTTTGTTGTCTTCCACAACCAAAATTTTCAATCCGTTTAACGATTGTTCTAATGGAAAAGGAACCGAGGGATTTTCTTCTTGCTTGGCAGAATCGTTCCAAGATTCTTCCCGTTCAGAAATCTCAACAGGAAGAGAAAGTACAAACGTACTTCCTTGACCCAGTAAACTCGAAACGGTAATTGTTCCTCCTAATATTTCCGCAAACTGTTTGGCTAACGTAAGTCCTAATCCTACACCGCAGTGTTGCCGTGTGAGCGAGGTGTCCGCTTGCGTAAACACTTGAAAAATACGAGCAAGGTCTTTTTCGGCAATCCCAATTCCCGTATCATCAATCTCAAAATAAATTATCTTTTTTTGTAGTTTTTGTTTATCAGAACTTTTTAATAATTCCAAATCGGGTACGATAATATTACTGGGAGTATCCGCTCCATAAGTTACTCGAATATTACCCTTGTCGGTAAACTTAATCGCATTATCAATAAGCGATTTCAGGATTTGTGAAAGTCGGGATTGATCACTCAAAATAAAATTAGGAACTTGACCCATTGGTACGAAATTTAATTGAATCGGTTTATCGTTCAGGTGTTCTATTGCCCATTGATGGAGTTCCTCAATTAATTTCGGAAAATTGATTAATGTAAATTCCGTTTTATTTTCCGTCTCTTCACCGGTATTCACAAAATTGAGAATTTTATTTATTTGCGTCAATAAATCGTTACCATTTTCAACAATAGAGTTATAAATTGATTGACATTCTTGTTGTTGTTCCGGCGGACAATAGGGCATCAATTTTTGTTCAAAAATATTCGTGAATCCCAAAACAGCGTTCATTGGGGTTCGGATTTCGTGACTGATATTTGTCAGAAAATTTATTTTTGCCTCCGCCGCCACTTCCGCCAACTGTGTTGTTTCATTTAATTTTATAACGGTAACTTGTAATCTTTCCGCATATTCCCGTGTTTCATCCCATGCCCGTTTTAATTTTGTAACCAAAATAATACCGCTAAAATAGAAAAAATTGACCAGTAAGAAAAAACAATAAGGCAAAACTTTGGCTTGACGAGTACTATTCGTTAAAATATTCGCATGAAAATCCAAACCGACTACATTCATGTGATCGTTGTCTGATCGGGAAATAACGGCAAATGCGGAATTCCATATTCCCCATTCATCAACAACAATAGGACCGACAATAGGATTCCAATTGTTATTTTGCAACAATTTTAGTGCTTGTGTATTTTCGTACAATTCGCCGATAGGTGCGGCACGCTCATTTTCATCAATCCGGTTGTTATGGTTGGAATCACACCCCGGCGCAACAATAAAATGCCAAAAATGTTTATCAACCACTCGCATTGTGTACGTGCTTCCCAGATAAACATTGGAAAATACGGCATCATCGTATAATTTCATCAATGCCAAATAAACCGGATCATCTTCGGGTGTTCCGGTTTCCGCGCGAAGCCGGAATTGGAGCGGGACATCAGGCACGTCAAGAATACAGTAATTTTTGGAACCGCTATAAACATTTAACCAGTCGTCCTCAGCAGGTTTTGATTTCGGCAAATTATTTCGGCACCATTGAATCCGGTAAGTGCTTGCTCCTGGTACCGGTTCCCATTGAAGAACCGCTTGATGAGTACATTTATCATACGTAGTATTATCGTGCAGTAACGCAACAATCGCCCAATGATTAGCGTGATAACGGATTCGATTGGGTTCATCAGGAAAGATTCGCATACCGATTTCAACTTTTAAACCTTGCGGAATTTCCAATTGTTTTTCCGGTTCCGGCGAAATAACCGCCGGACTTTCCTGCAATGGTTTAGGATCAGAAAGCGTGGAAACTGTTATGGGAATGACCGGATTCGTCCATTCGGAAAATAAATCGGGATTACCGGGTTTGATTTGATCATTCTCAAACTGAACCGCAAGCCGTGCGTACGATTTTGCAGATTGTTCAAAATAACTCAACCAACTTGTCCGCACATTCTGAACAATCGAAACAAGACAAAATGTTCCAAAAATAAGAATAATTCCAAAAAATCCCCACACATAAGCAAGTAAATAAGTTTGCTTTTGCCCGCGAAGATAAAATGACAAACCAATCATAAGAATGGTTAGTAGAAAAATAAGGAGAACTAAATCAAAAAAGTTTTCAAAAAAATTATTCATAATGCAAATTGTAAATAAGATTTTTCGTAATATTTCAGTGAAATTTTTGTTTTTCGCTCTTAACCCGAGAGAGTAGTTGATAGTGGATAGTTGAGAGTGGAGAGTAGATAGTTGATAGTGTCGCATGCGGATTTTTTTAAGCGGGAATACTTGTAAATCGCATGCGACACTCTCCACTATCAACTCTCCACTCTCAACTATCAACTACTCTCTGGGGCTTGTCGCAACATCTGTTTTCAGGTATTATGTATGGAATTATTTTTTATTATCAGATTTTGTTATTTTCCGGTCTTTTTTTTCAAACGGTATGATTACCAAAGAAGTTGTTCTTACGGGTCTTGGAGTTCTTTCGCCGGTTGGTCTTGACAAGGAATCGTTTGGTCAAGCCCTTCTCGAAGCGCAAAGCGGAATCGGCTTTCTGAATATCCAAACTTCTAACCATGCACTTCGACCTATGGGTAGTGAAGTACCGGATTTTCATGCTAAAGATTTTGTAAAACCGCGTAAAAATATCAAAGTAATGAGTCGAGATATTCAGTTGGCGTTTGTTTCTGCCTGCCATGCTTCGACTGATGCCGGACTTGTTACGGAAGGTAATTCCCGAACTGTTGATCCTGAACGGTTGGGCGTTATTTTTGGTTCTGATTTGATTGGTGCGGAAGTCGATATGCTGCTTGATGCATTCCGGTCGGGGATTCACAATGGTCAATACAACTTTGACCAATGGGGAACCGATGCAATGAATGAAGTTTTTCCGCTTTGGATGCTCAAATTTTTACCGAACATGCCGGCATGTCAGATTTCTATTGGTCACGATGCGCGAGGACCAAGCAATTCGATAACTCTGTGTCGAGGTTCGAGTCTTGCCGCAATCATCGAAGCTGTCCGAACAATTAAACGCGGAGCTGCTGATGTTATGATTGCCGGAGGATGCGGTAATCGTATCAATCAGGATTTTCAAACCCGTATTAAGTCTTATTTTGTCGCCCCGCGTCAACAAGACCCCAACCGTGTTCCGCGACCATTTGATATTGATCGTTGCGGCAGTATTTTGGGGGAAGGTTCTGGAGCGTTTGTTCTCGAAAGGCGTGAATTTGCTGAAGCGCGCGGCGCAAAAATTTATGCAACAATTCGCGGATTCGCCGAAGTCAATGAACCCAATCTTCACAAAACACGCCCAACCGGTAATGCCATTCGCAACAGTATTCGGTTTGCGTTACAACGTGCAAGTTTAACCCCAAACGATATTGGTTTTGTCAATGCGGATGGAATTGGGACTGAATACGATGACCGTATTGAAGCCGAAGCGATTCAAGATGTTCTTGGAAATGTTCCGGTAACATCCAACAAAGGGAATTTTGGTGATCTTGGCAGCGGAACGGGAGCGGTTGAATTGGTTTCTACAATTCTTTCTTTGCAAGATGGTCGGATTCCGCCAACACGTAATCACGAAAAAACCGCTCCTGATTGTCCGATTAATGTTGTTCACGGCAAACCGGCAACTTTTTCCTCTTCCTTTGTTCTTAAATTGAATCAGACCCGAATGGGACGATCATTTGCGTTGATTCTTGAAAAATAATAACCTGTTAAGTAAAATACCGTTTCTTTTATTGTTACGGCTTAAAACCTTTTTAGTAAATTATGTACTTTTCTTTGATTGATCGAATTGAATCTTTGGAGTTAGGAAAACGAATTGTTGCAACAAAATCGCTTTCGTTATCTGAAGAGTATTTAAAGGATCATTTTCCAAACTTTCCGGTAATGCCTGGTGTTTTAATGTTGGAGGCGTTGACTCAAGCATCGGCATGGTTGATTCGTGTTTCCGAAAATTTTACTCATAGTATTGTTGTTCTCAAAGAGGTTGGTAACGTTAAGTATGCGCGTTTTGTCCAACCCGGTCAAACACTGACAATTACTGCTTCAATTGTCAAAGAAGACGGCGAACTGGTCAAACTCAAAACGGAAGGAAGTATCAATGGTCAAATCAATCTCAAAGCTCAGATTGTTCTTGTCCGTTACAATTTATCTGATACGGATCCGTTGCTGGCGTTCCAAGATCGGAAAGTCATTGAGGAACTCAAAGAACGTTTCAAACTTCTTTGTCAAACGAGATCGGTTTAGAATTTAATATTGATTTTGGGTAACAGTTCACGCAATAAACAAAAAAAGGATTTCCGTTCATAAAAGGTAATCCAACGATAAGAACAATTAGAGACATTGGGGGCATCATCAACTCTCCACGATCAACATCTGCTATTAATTATTAACGAGTGTTTTTAGTGTAGAAAACACGTTATTGATTAGAGTAATCGTAATATATCAGTGGAATAATTGTTTAAGTTTAAAAAGGTCTTCGCCCTGAAAGGGCAGAATAATAGTTGAGAGTGGATAGTTGAGAGTTGAGAGTTGAGAGTTGAGAGTGGATAGTGTCGCAAGCGGATTACTACCAAAACGGTAATCATTCCGCATGCGACACTCTCAACTCTCCACTCTCAACTACAGTATGTTGCCCTTTCAGGGCGTAGGAAAAAGATCATGGCGAGGCAAGCCCCGCCGTTAACGACGGAGGTTTACCCCGTAAGAGTGATTACAAAATAAAAATTCCACTGATAGATTACGAGTAATCTAATGCACATTATTACGGACATTAATTTTTTTCCTGAACAATTTCGGGGCGGAGTGATTAGTATTGGTAAATTCGATGGAATGCATCTTGGACATTCTCGGATCATCCAATGTCTGAAAAACCGCGCCGAGCAACACCAAATTCCTGCGGTGATTCTAACATTTGATTCATTGCCTGGATTGGTTCTCCGGCCTGATCAGAATATCCGACCAATTTGTACATTAAAACGGAAGATCGAATTATTCCGTCGGTTTAATCTTGATGTTTTAGTGATTCTCCGAACCGATCACAAATTACTGGGGCAAAGTGCGGAAACATTCTTTTTCGAAACACTTCGTGAAAAACTGGGGGTTACCGTTATTGTGGAGGGACCTAATTTCTGTTTTGGAAACAACTGTCTTGGAACCTCCGAATTGATTCGGCAATACGGACAGCAAACAGGAATTGAGATTGACATAGTGGAATCGGTTTGGTTGGGCGATCATCTAATTTCCAGCAGTGGTATTCGAAAACTTCTTCAGGAAGGTTTTATCGAACAGGCGGCCGAATGGATGCCGCAACCGTATCGGTTGACTGGTACGGTGATTCAGGGCGATCAACGCGGACGAACACTTGGATTCCCAACCGCCAATCTTGGTGAAATAGAAACAATTATCCCCAAACCGGGAATTTACGCAACAATTGCGACCTTCGACGGGCAATCATTGGGTTCTACAACTCATATCGGAACCAATCCGACATTCCACCAATCAATACCGAAGGTTGAAGTATTTATTCATGATTTTAGCAGGAATATTTACGGTAAAAAAATGGACATTGATTTTCTCGCAACACTTCGCGAAGTTGTCCATTTTGAATCGGCAAAACAACTTGTTCATCAAATGAATCTTGACATACAGCAAAGCCGTGAAATTCTAGCTCTGAAATGGAAATAATTACAAAATATCCTAGTGTTCACAGGTTGGTTGTTAATTTAGATAAAATTTTAACAGAAATCGTAATTTTGAATGGCAAACTTGCTATTTTCAAATCTGTTTTTTCCAAGACTTTGTTTGTTCCTATTTTCGCGGCATTTCCTTAATCTCTTATGTTTTCTTAGTCCAGAGAGTAGTTGATAGTGGAGAGTTGATAGTGGATAGTGTCACAGGCGGATTACTACTTAAACGACAATAATTCCGCATGCGACACTCTCCACTCTCCACTATCAACTACTCTCTGGGGTTAAGAGCGAAAAACAAAAATTTCACTGATAGATTACGAAAAATTTATTTTTTAAAGTTTGAAAATTTTCAAATTTTGGTATTTAATTTGTTCGAGACGATTGAATTTGTTGTTGAGAACGGTATAATAAGGCGAATTCGTATTTTATCATTCTGGAACTGTAATATATTTTACAAGTTCTTTAATTCCCCTAATTGGAGGTTACTAATGCCAAAAAATATGACACACGGTAATTTACTTACCGCAGTAATGGAAGACTATCTTGAAGCAATTTATCATATTGTTCAGGAACATGGTTATGCAAGGTCAGGTCAGATTTCACGACATCTGGGTGTTCACAAATCAACAGTAACAACTGCAATGCATAATCTTGAATCACAAGGTTTTATCGATTATGCTCCTTATAGAGAAGTAACACTAACACCCAAAGGACTTAAAGAAGCCGAAGGAATTGTTCGTCGGCATGATATTTTCTTCCGGCTGCTCTACTATTTGCTGGGTGTTGACAAAGAAGAAGCCTCAAAATTGGCTTGCGAAATGGAACACGCCCTCGCTCCCGAAATCGCCGACCAATTTATCAGTCTCGTCGAAAAAGCATTGCGAAAAAATAAAGTACAAGAACATCCCGCTAATAACACAGAAACAAAAAAAGTTACCAAAAAACTTGCTGTGAAAAACGAAATCAAAAAAAAGGGATGAACCCATGAAAAAAGTATTGTTCGGTATTTTATTGTTTTTCGTTTCAATACTCAGGGCCGAACCGCCGCAGTTGTCAAAAACAGAACCCTTAATCCTCAAAATAGTTGCGGTTTATCCCCACGATAACAAAGCCTTTACGCAAGGACTTGTTTTTAATGAGGGTTTCCTCTATGAAAGTACTGGAAATTACGGCGGTTCATCACTCCGAAAAATCGAACCGGCAACAGGAAAAATTTTAATCAATATTCCATTACCAAAACAATATTTCGCCGAAGGTCTTGAATTAGTTGATGATAAAATCTATCAATTAACATGGCAAGAACAAACCTGTTTTGTTTACGAAAAATCAACGTTCAAGTTAATCGGGCAATTTCAATATCATGGCGAAGGTTGGGGACTTGCTTTTGACGGGGAATATTTAATTCTCAGCGATGGCAGCTCCATATTACGTTTTTTCGATCCGAAAACGTTTCGGCAAAAACGCCAACTCCATGTTACCGACCGCGACACAAAAACCAAAAAATCCGTTCCAGTTAAAAACTTGAATGAATTAGAATTTGTACGCGGTGAAATCTGGGCTAATGTCTGGCAAACAACAAGAATTGTCCGAATTAATCCCCAAACCGGAGAAGTAATCGGTTGGATTGAGTGCAGCAGTTTCGTCCCAAAAGAATACGAAAAAGAACTTCGCGGTCCTCTCTTTCAACGTGATAACGTCTTAAATGGAATCGCATTCGATTCGGAAACAAATCATGTTTTTATTACAGGAAAAAACTGGCCTCTCCTTTATAAAATACATATTGATAATCAATAAATATAGGGAACTTCTAAAAATCTAATGTAAAAATTTATTGTTAGAAGGATCGCGGTCGTCTCGACCGCATTTTTAGGAGTTTTTTGTAAAAAAAACAGGGCAGGCGAGACGCTTGCGTTCCTCCTAATATTAGTGTTTAGGGAACTTCTAAAAACCTAATGTAAAAATTTATTGTTAGAAGGAACGCGGTCGTATCGACCACATTTTTAGGTGTTTTTTTGTAAAAAAACAGGGCAGGCGAGACGCCTGCGTTCCTCCTAATATTAGTTTTTAGAAGTTACCTTTAGTAATATATCAGTGGAATTATTGTAGAGGACAACAATAGTAGCCCTGAAAGGGTATTAGGATTATAGCCCGCCCCAACGGGGTGGGTTACAAATCACCCCTAATTAACAAGCCCTGAAAGGGCGATAGGAAATTTTACACGGTTCGTTATTTAATCATATTCCCGTTGCCCTTTCAGGGCGTTGGGGTGGGAGGGGGAACTTAAACCCGCCCCGTTGGGGCGGGCTATAATCCTAACGCCCCTATCGGGGCTAAGGTAAAAAACAAAAATTCCACTGATATATTACAGTTTTTAGAAGTTACCTATCCACTATCCACTCTCAACTATAATCTCGCCCCGTGCGGGGCTTTATTATGTTGGGCATTTTGACCGTAGGTTGCGCTGCGCTACACCTACGGTTATGCACATCTCGTCCCTGCGGGACTAAGAAAACATAAGGGAACTTCTAAAAACATCAGGAACGCAGTCGTCTCGACTGCACATTGCCTATAAAAAGTGCAGGCGAGACGCCTGCGTTCCTAAAAAAATGAGTTTTTAGAAGTTCCCTTTGGTAATTTGTCTA
>JAITIZ010000045.1 GCA_031279215.1 Planctomycetaceae bacterium | reverse complement strand
AAATTGTTGCGATTCGCTCACCGCAAACAAACGGTATCCAAAACGCATCGCAACCGATTAAGTCTCACAGTTTAATCAAAAGAGTTCAAACCGTCAATTAGGGTTTTCGTCTTTTTCTGGATATTTTTCAAAATATTTTAAAAATTTGGTAATATTTCAACAAAATTTTTCTACACATAATTGAAATCGTCCGCAGATTACACAGATTTACACAGATTTTAGTCCACAGATTTTCGCAGATATTCGATATTCGTGGATTTTCAAGGATTATTTTTTGAGAGTACGAAACAAACAAACAAACAAAGGAAGAATAGACAAAAAAGATAGGAAATTATTTTCAAAAACCTTTTTAAAATAATCTGCGAAAATCTGCGTAATCTGCGGACAATTTCAATTATTTTTCGTGTTATTTCGTGTTAAAAAATGAAAACAAAAACGTCGACAATAACCAAAGACTTAAAAGAGGTCAAGGAAATCCTTAAAAAATTGGAGGAAAAAGAGTTAGGGCGAAAACTCTTAACAAGCGAATATGGAACATCCGCTAAAAGGGCGTGCAGTCATTCCGACATACTTGTCAACAGTGAATCAGATTAACGCCAATAACTAATGTTGTAAACGTTTTGTTTTTGATCGACACCGGTAACCAGTAAACAGCGTACAAATTATCATTGATGAAAATTCCACTAAATAATTACAATTTTTTTACCGATGGATTAACAGGATATTGCAAAACGTTTTGTTCCATGTAAAATAAGGACGTTTTGTTTAATCAATTGATTGATTATTTAGCAAAAGTTAGCCGAACTGGCGGAATGGCAGACGCAGTGGATTCAAAATCCACCGCCCGCAAGGGCTTCCCGGTTCAAGTCCGGGGTTCGGTAGTGTGAAGGAACACTAAAGGTATTGTTGACTTTTTTGTTCGCTCTCAACTCCACAAAAATCCATCCTCTCCTTTCTAATAGGAGAGGATGGATTTTTTATTTAACGAGGCGAACAGGTAGTTGCTTTTGGTTGCGGGTTCGAGTCCCGTCGTTCTCGGTGTGAAGGGAAAATGCGATTGCGTTTGGTCGGTTTTCCACTGTGAACTTCACAAATTGCCGTCATCCCTTTTCTACAAGGGAGGACGGATTTTTAATTTTTTTATTTTCTAAATTATCTATCTATTTTAACATTGCCGGAGAGCAATTTTAGGTACGTTCCCTGTCATCTTCCGTTGGTGCCCCTGTTGACGGACAGCAATTTGTGTTGCCGAGCGGTTTGGAATCCGGTTGCCAGCCGAAAACTGGGGCAAAGTTGCCTATCGGCAACATTTGGGTTTACCTAAATTAACAAACCAGTCTGGAACACTAAGACGGAATTTACAAATTCCACGGCAAAATTTATAAATTCCACGGCAAAATTTACAAATTCCACGGCAAAATTTACAAATTCTACGGCAAAATTTATAAATTCTACGGCAAAATTTACAAATTCTACGGCAAAATTTACAAATTCTACGGCAAAATTTACAAATTCTACGGGTGTTTTTTCAAGTTCGAGGTTTTATTTTACAATGATTTGTTTTTTTATTCCAGATTTTAAGCGGAATTTTAGAAAAAAAATTTTTCGTAATCTATCAGTGGAATTATTGTTTAAGTGTAATCTATCAGTGGAATTTTTATTTTTTATATTAGCCCCGCTAGGGGCGTTAGGATTATAGCCCGCCCCAACGGGGTGGGTAACAAAATACCAACCTAAACCAAAAGCCCTGAAAGGGCGAAAGGAAATTTTACACGGTTTGATCTTCCCGTTGCCCTTTCAGGGCGTTGGGATGGGAGGGGGAACTTAAACCCACCCCGTTGGGACGGGCTATAATACTGACGCCCCTATCGGGGCTAAGAGAAAAAACAAAAATTCCAATGATAGATTACTAAAAATTTATTGTTAGAAGGAACGCGGTCGTCTCGACCGCATTTTTAGGAGTTTTTTTGTAAAAAAACAGGGCAGGCGAGACGCCTGCGTTCCTACTAATATTAGTTTTTAGAAGTTACCTAGAGATATTTCTAAATGGTTGTGCGATATTTTTTCTGAATTACTGACCATAATAGGCATGTTCTCCGTGTTTTCTGGAAAAATGTTTTTCGATAAGGAACGGATTCATCGGCAATACCGGATTAAGCGAATAACTAATCGACATAATCCGAGCCACTTCTTCAAGAACAACAGCGTTCTCAACCGCCCGATGTACCGAAATTCCCCAAGTAAACGGACCATGATTGGCAACAAGAACTCCAGGAACATGAACCGGATTGATTTGCCGTGTACGGAAACATTCAACAATAACATTGCCGGTTTCCGCTTCGTAATTCCCGAAAATTTCATTCTGTGTCATTGATCGGGTACACGGAATTTCCCGATAAAAATAATCAGCGTGAGTGGTACCGTTTGCCGGAATATCGCGTTGTGCCTGCGACCATGCGGTTGCGTAAGTTGAATGAGTATGAACCACACCGCCAATATCAGGAAACGAACGGTATAAAACCAAATGGGTTGGAGTGTCCGAAGAAGGATTGAGCCGCCCTTCGACAATATTACCCTGAAGATCAAGAACCGGTAACATCTCGGCTGTTAAATCTTGATACGAAACACCGGACGGCTTAATAACAATCAATTCACGTTCCCGATCAATCCCGCTGGCATTGCCCCAAGTAAACAACACAAGATGATGCCGAACCAAATCAAGATTCGCATCAAAAACAATCTCTTTGAGCTCTTTAAGTGTCATATAAATCGTAACTATATTCTGTCCTGCTTACCAATTGGTCATTTTTTTTTCGTTGCGTATTTTACGTCAGACCGGTTTGTTTTTCCTCAAAGTGTCAACCGTCCCGAACAGAACAACCGGCAATAGCGTTAAGGCAACACCCTACGTAAACAATCACCATGATAAAACGCTCTGAAAGAGCATGAAAGTAGTTGATAAAGTAGTTGATAGTGTCTAGGTTGATAACGAAAAGTGTCGCAAGCGATTTACAATCATTCCAACTAAAATTCACATACGACACTATCAACTCTCCGCTATCAACGAAAAATGTTGCCCTTTACAGGGTGTTGTTTTATTTTTTGGACGGCACATAACGATCTACTTTAATATCAAACGTTTTTGTTGCGTTGGTTACATCGAGGGTTAATTCGGACATCGAAGCGCTGGAATATTTTGTATCAATCAACGGTTCCATGATGGGCATACCTTCTTTGTCTTGTCCTGTTTCTTTTTCGGCACCGGAGATATAAACGCGGTAAGTTCCGGCGGGAAGTCCGTCATTTTCCGTAAGGGAACCAACAACATAACTACCGTCCGCTTTCAGTGTACCGCGTGCCAAATAAGTGTCTGTTTCAAAACAAACGGTTCCGGTACTTAATGGGCTGCCGTCGTCGGAGAAGGTTACTTTTCCTCCCAGACCAACCTTATCGCTACAGCCAACCAACAAAAGTAATGTCAAAGAAAGACCAAGAAATAAACTGTTTTTCATTGTAAATACCTCTTTCATTTTAAAGTGTTTTAAACATACAATAAAGAATTTCACGGTAACACACACTGTCATTCTTTATTTTACAGAAAAACATGTTATCATAATCCGAATCAAAGTAAAAGAGCCCCGCTCAAAATAAAAATCCGAATTTTAGAAAAAATTTTGTAATGATTCATTTTTATCGTAATCTATCAGTGAAATTTTTGTTTTTCGCTCTTAACCCCGCTAGGGGTGTGAAATGCATAACCGGCGGTTGCGCTTCGCTTAACCTACGGTTATGCACATCTCGTCCCTGCGGGACT
>JAITIZ010000041.1 GCA_031279215.1 Planctomycetaceae bacterium | reverse complement strand
CCGCTCGCCCGTGTGGACGGAAACGCAGTAACATCGTTGCCGTAAGATAAATAGGTAAGACGACTTTAAAAGACGGCAACCGAGTTTTGCCGTCTCGTGTTAATAACAAGAATAGACCTTTTCTCTAACGAAATAGTAATTCCTAAAAAAATTGAAAAGACTTATTATTTCACTTGCTCATTTTGCGTATTTAATTTGCCGTGATCAAGTTAGAGAAAAGGTCAATTACTTAACTTAAATTTAACTTAAATTTAACTTAAATTTAACTAAACTTAACTTAATGGAACTTCTAAAAACCTAATGTAAAAATTTATTGTTAGAAGGAACGCGGTCGTCTCGACCGCATTTTTAGGCGTTTTTTGTAAAAAAACAGGGCAGGCGAGACGCCTGCGTTCCTTCTAATATTAGTTTTTAGAAGTTACCATGAGTTAATAGTGAAGAGTTAATAGTGAAGAGTGCCGCAAGCGGATTATTAGGCGGATTACCAACCAAACACCAATCATTCCGGTTAAAATCCTCATGCGGCACTATCAATTTTCCAATATCCGCTATCCGCTCTCAATGACAATACTGACCTTGGCGGGGTTAAGATTATTTGTTCTTTGCGGATATTATTATCACGGAATCACGAAAAATACGAAAATTTTCAATAATTGTCGTTAATTTTTTGTGATTACCGTTTTTTCTATGCTAGACTAATGAACCGTTTTCTATTTTTTTTTATTTTTGGGAATATTTTTTATGTTGGATATTGGATAATCTATGGGTAAAGCAACAATTATTGGTTTAGCTTTGGGGTGGTTTCTGATTATCCTATCTATTGCTCTTGGCGGTATTACTAAATTACGCATTTTTGTTGATTTCCCTTCAATTCTTATTGTATTTGGCGGGGCGATTTCATCGGTGTTGGTTGCTTATCCGTTGTCGGCTCTCATGCAATCAGTTACTGCTATCAAGATCACCTTCACCGCCAAAGACCCTGATATTGTCCAAACAATTATGCAAATTGTTTCCCTTGCAGAATCCGCACGCCGTGAAGGTCTTTTGTCGCTCGAAAACCGAATGGAAGAAATTGACAACCAATTTTTAGCAACCGGTTTGCGAATGGCGGTGGATGGAATTTCGCCGGAGGTTGTCGAAGGAATTATGAATACAGAAATCGATGCTGTTAATGCCCGTCATGTGTATTCTCAAAGTATTGTTGCTAATTTTGGTAAATATGCTCCGGCTTTTGGAATGATTGGGACATTGGTTGGTTTGGTGTTAATGCTTGCCGATTTGGATCCTGATACGATTGGTATTGGTATGGCGGTTGCTCTCTTGACAACACTTTACGGAGCAATTGTTTCAAACCTCATGCTTTTGCCTTGGGCGGATAAACTTGGTTTTGTCAATGCCAATGAAATTCAAACAATGGAAATTACCTTAAAAGGGGTGATTGCGATTCAATCAGGTGAAAACCCGCGAGTTATTAAACAGAAACTCCTAATGTATCTTGCTCCAAAAAATAGACCCGAAGAAGAAGAAAACGAATAAAACAGTTGATAGTGGAGAGTTGAGAGTGGATAGCGGATAGTGTTGCAAGCGGAATGATTGTCGTTTGGTTAGTAATCCGCTTGCGGCACTCTCCACTCTCAACTATAAACTCTCCACTATAAACTACTTGCCCACTCCTAGCGGGGTTAAGAAGGAAAAATAAAAACCGAGTAATATATCAATGGAATTTTTGTTTTTTATATTAGTCCCGATAGGGGCGTCAGTATTATAGCCCGCCCCAACGGGGCAGGTTTAAGTTCCCCCTCCCACCCCAACGCCCTGAAAGGGCAACGGGAAGACGATTAAATAACGAACCGTGTAAAATTTCCTATCGCTCTTTCAGGGTTTGTTAATTAGGGGTGATTTGTTACCCGCCCCGCAGGGGCGGGCTATAATCCTAACGCCTTTTCAGGGCTGCTATGGTTGTTATTTACAATTATTTCACTGATGGGAACTTCTAAAAACTCATTTTTTTAGGAACGCAGGCGTCTCGCCTGCACTTTTTATAGGCAATGTGCAGTCGAGACGACTGCGTTCCTGATGTTTTTAGAAGTTCCCTGATATATTACAAAACCGAAATTTCATAGGTAATGGATATAACGAAAGTGGGGGAACTCCTAAAAACTCAAAATTTACCGAGCGTTAACGGCGCGGGCTTGCCCCGCCCTATTGAATTTTAGAAACAACGTGCGGGGGAAACTCCGACATTAACTTGAGGGAACTTCTAAAAACCTAATGTAAAAATTTATTGTTAGAAGGAACGCGGTCGTCTCAACCGTATTTTTAGGAGTTTTTTTGTAAAAAAACAGGGCAGGCGAGACGCCTGCGTTCCTCCTAATATTAGTTTTTAGAAGTTACCGTTAGAAGGAACGCGGTCGTCTCGACCGCATTTTTAGGAGTTTTTTTGTAAAAAAACAGGGCAGGCGAGACGCCTGCGTTCCTCCTAATATTAGTTTTTAGAAGTTACCAATAGTTAATAGTTAATAGTTAATAGTTAATAGTTCGCAAGCGGATTACTACCCAAACGGCAATAACTCCGCTTGCGAACTATTAACTATTAACTATTAACTATTAACTAATCAGTTGTTTTCAATTGCGAGTAGAATCCGGTTTTCCTTTTGGTTTGGGCAATACCAGAAACAACGCCCGCAAGCAACACAACGAGCAGCATCAACCTCATATTCAGTACGGCGGCGGCGAAGTGTTAACGAAAGGAGTTTGATACTGATGACTGTTCCAATCCAAATACCCAGCCCAAATCCGGCAGTTCGAAAAAGTTGGAATCGCTTCAACGCTTTTTGGTAAACTTGTTCGTAAAGTTCACCGCTTTGTATTACGGCGCGCGTTTCGGGAAACGTGCCAAAGGCATCAACAAGTTTTTGCTCTTCCGCATAAAGCAATTCTGCTCGCCGAATGTCAAGATGATTGGCTGCCAATTTCGGACAAACCTGAGAACCAATCCACGCAAAAATCACAATAAATATAGGAAACATAACAATCGCCGACAATACACGGCGAGGTCCTTGCCGGCGTTCATTTTGAGTTGGAATTGCGGTCGGTTTGAGGATGGCATTGTACGGACAAATTTTTTCGCAAAGCCGGCATTTTGAGCATTCACCCGGGGTAATAGAAACTTTTTTTGCCGAAACCGAACTGCAAATCCCCAATAATGCCCCGTAAGGACAGAAAAAACGGCAAAAAGGACGACCAATAAAAAATCCCAGAACTAATATTACACTGCTGAAAATCAAAACCGAATAAATTCCGCTAAACCGAAAAAAACTTACATACGGATCAAACCGGCAAACAAAATAACCAAGACCAGTTACAACAAAAAAAACACCAAGACCAAGCCAGAAAAAACGAAATAATCCAAGAACTTGTTCCAGCCCTTCGGGAATACGAATATTTTTCAACGCCGTAAGTTCCTGCAACGCCCCAAAAGGACAAACCGATGAACAAAATATCCGACCAAATACCAACGCCGCAAAAAAAGGCAAAGTAAATAAAATAATCACCGTCCAAGAAATAAAAGGAAAAGGTTGTACAAAAGAATCCACAATATTTTGAAACATTCCAACCGGACAAGGACAACCTTGCATGAGAAAACCAAGAAGCGTAACAGAAACAATCGATAACAGAAACAATATTTTTCGCGACCGCCAATAATATACCGACAACATCGATAGAAATAACAAAAGAGAATAAATCCCAATTGCAGAAAGTTTTTCGGGAACCGGCGGAAAAACCGGAACCGGAGCATCTGTAACAGGAAGTGTGTATTCCGTCTCAAAAACCGGAGGAGGATTACGCGGTACTGCAACCGCTTGAACAGACAATATCCCGCTAAAGAAAAAAAAGAAAAAAATCCCAGTAACCGCCCAATGAATATAATTGAAATATAAATTCATTTCTCGCAACAACGGAACCATTTTAATATGATTTCAAAAAAAGGAACTTGATCTCGTAACCAGTAAAACAATACGTTTTGCGTTTAATAGATTCCTAATTATACTCATTGCATATACTTATTACACTGTAAAATTCGGTTTTATAAGAACAAAATTTTTGTGTCTTTTATTTCAAAATCCTGTCAATTCTGTCAGCCCGTTACAATCTGTTGATCCTATCAAAAAACAAAAACCGAATGGTCAAGTGTGATGAATATATCAATGGTTTCTGTTGTTTTGGTTTTGTTATATTTGTTTTGTTGGTGTGATTGACGAAGTTGTTTTTATTCCAAAGGTTTTTATGGGGTTGGGGAAATTAAAAATCAATTTCGTTTAATTGTTGTTTTTTGTTTTCCGGCGGGGTGATTTTAACCGTGCGGCCCAAAATAGATACACGCCCGTCAGCTAAAAGGCTGATGGCTTCGGGATACGCAATACATTCAGCAGCAAAAACACGAGCATTCAAAATATCCGGTGTGTCGTCTTCCCGAACTTCAACCGATTTTTGTAAAATAATTGGACCGTTATCGTATTCCTGATCAACAAAATGAACCGTACAACCACTCAATTTCGCTCCGTATTCGAGAACTTTTGCGTGAACAATATTACCGTAATATCCCTTACCGCAAAATGACGGAATAAGCGAGGGGTGAATATTCAGGACACGGTTTTCGAAATCTTTTGGAATTTGCAGCAACCGCAGATAACCCGCCAGTACCACATAATCAACTCCAGCTGCCCGACAAACATTGAAATTGGCTTCGCTAAACTCTTGCAGACTGTCAAATTGAGAGCGTTCAACAATTTCAATTGGAATAGATTCTGCCTCCGCATACTGAAGACCGGCAACATTGGCAACACTGGAAATAACAACAGCAATCTCTGCCGAAAGTGTTCCTGTCGCAATCCGATCAATAAAATTCTTCAAAGACCGTCCAGTACCGGAAATCAAAACCGCAAGACGAAGTTTGTTTTTAGTCATAATTATCAAAGCAGAAATATGTTAATATGTTAAGTGAAAAAAAAATAATTATTCAACCATAGTTTGAAGGCGAGGGCAATAAAAACAGGTAAAATCGTTTTCGATGTTGTATTTTCTTGTTTCCTTTACGCAAAAAATCTTTATCATTAAAATTATTATCATTATTAGTAGAATGTATTATAATGTTTCCGTCAATCGGTAGTCTTGGAAAATTTGTAATTATTTGTAATTATTCGTAATTATTCGTAATTATTCAGTAGTGTTTTTATTTTTCCTTCTTAACCAGATACAGTTAATAGTTAGTAGGTAACTTCTAAAAACTAATATTAGGAGGAACGCAGGCGTCTCGCCTGCCCTGTTTTTTTACAAAAAAACTCCTAAAAAGCAGAGCAGCAGGCAGTGCCCGCACGTCTCGCCTGTCCTGTTTTTTTACAAAAAAACTCCTAAAAATGCGGTCGAGACGACCGCGTTCCTTCTAACAATAAATTTTTACATTAGGTTTTTAGAAGTTCCCAGTAGTTAATAGTGTCGCAAGCGGATTACTACCCAAACGGCAATAATTCCACAGGATAATGACAAGGGACAAAAGATTTCCGAAACGAATCAACTTGGTCAAACACGTTACTTTGAGTATGACGATAATGGTCAATTGATTAAAGTTACATTACCTGAAGTCAATGGTCAATTACCAGTGTACGAATACACTTATGACGCACCAAAAGTATCTACACATCTTTTGGGGCATTTTGTTTTTTTGCGTACACTCTTCGTGTCGTAACGCGGATAATTTTGTTGCAATTTATAAGATTTTATAGAATGATTGATTAAACAGGTAATGTATTCGGGAATTCACCTAAGGCGGAATGCCTCCCTTGAATTGATTGCAAAATTCTTTGATCTTGTCGAGGTCATAATGGTATGATTCCAGAAAATCAAGAATTCGTAACCAAACAAATAAACCCGAAAGTAAAATACCTGTTGTATAAGTTTTTTTTCGTTTGTGCGTTTTGCCGCTCAAACGAGCTAGTAAATTCTTAAATTCAGTTGCTTGGGGCGTTGTTAACCGTATCAATTGCCAGACGATAACCAATGCCATCGAAGCAACAAGTAAACGTTTCATAATGGCAGCCCCTGTTTGTTGCTGCCAATATTCCACAGAAATACTGCAAACTCTTGACCGGCGAATATGGGACATCCGCTACAAATTGAAATCCCAGCCTTCCCGACGCGGAACACTTAACAGCGTGTCAGCTTCCGCAATATCTGTTTTGAAGGTAACCGGATTCCATGCAATTTTTTTACCAACTCGGTAAGAAACAGCTCCAAGTAAAACAGCTTCGGTAAGTGTACCGGAATAATCAAAATTACATGAAGTTGTTCCTCCGTTTTTAATAGCGTTGAGCCATTCTGTGTGATGTCCTGGGGACGGCGGAATTGTTTGTTCCGGTCGTTTATAATCTTTGAATTTTTCTTCCGGGTAAAGGTGATGTTCCGTATAATTTGAAAGCAACAAACCTTCACTACCAACAAAAATAACTCCCGCACCCCAATCAGGCATTCCGTGTTCTTTGAGCAAAGTTGGTCGAAGATCATGATCGTACCATGTTAGCGTCAATGCCTCATGATTTGGGGTTTTGGGATATTCATATTTGACCGTCAAACCAAGCGAGCAACATTCAGGATCAACCGGAGGACCGAATGTTTCAATAGTTACCGGATGCCGCAAGCCGAGAGCCCAAAACGGTAAGTCCATGTAATGACATGCCATATCACCAAGAGTTCCGTTACCAAAGGCCCAATAAGAACGCCAATTCCCCGGAACATAACACGGATTGTAAGGTCTGAACGCTGCCGGACCAAGCCAAAGATCCCAATCAAGTGTCTCCGGAATATCAAATGAGCCGGGCGGAATTGGGCGGTTTCCCCATGCCGTGTTCACCCAAACGTGAATCTCCTTGATCGTTCCAACCGCCCCAGCTTGAATTAGTTCTACAACACGACGGTAATTGGGTTGGGCATGAATTTGTGTTCCCATTTGAGTTTGAAGCTTTTGGGATTTGGAAACTTCGATCATCTTCCGAACTTCCGCAACATCATGAGCAAGCGGTTTTTCCGTGTAGCAATGGATACCGCGATTCATCGCCGCAACACTCGCCGCAGCATGAATGTGATCCGGTGTGGCAACCGTAACCGCATCAAGTTTACCATCCAATTGGTCAAACATTTTGCGAAAATCGGAAAACCGTTGCGCATTGGGAAACTGTTCACCGACTTTGTCAAGATTCTTTTTTTCAACATCACAAAGCGCAACAACATTTTCCCCTTTAACATTGCCGACACTATAACTGCCCATACCACTAACTCCAATACAAGCAACATTCAATTTTTGGTTCCCGTTTTGTGCATGCAACAACGCCGGTGCCGGAAATACGGTTGTTCCTGCCAATAAAGCGGTTGTTTTCAGAAATGTACGGCGTGTTGTGTTCATAGCGATGTTCGTGTTCACAGAAATGTTCTTTTTCATAGAAATATCCTTTCAGTGTTGGATAGGAATAAATAGATCAATCACAATTACATATCATCACAATTCCATGAACCGGCTCACTAAATACAAACTCAAAAAGTGTTTCACAAACCAATCAGAAATACATACAATGTAAACTGTAACTGTTCACAGAATTGAGAAATCAAAAAAACATTATAATTGGATTGCCGGATTTTATCAAGTACACTTTTTTATAGAAGCAATCGCCGAACTCTGCGCCTTCGACGCTTACGGTAACGCCATTGGTTTCGGTCCATCTGTTGCGTTAACTGAATTCCTGTACAGCGGCGGGCAATTCGATTCAAAAATTGGTCAGCAGTATTTGCGGCAACGGTATTATGATCCGGTAATAGGAAGGTTCAAGCGGATTGATAACCATTACGGTAAAAACTCTGCTTACAACACGATTCACTATTAACTAAATAGGTTGTCTTTTCAGAGATATGTTGTCTTTTCAGGGATATGTTTGTTATGGTGACTTACCTGTTCCGTTGGGGCGGGCTGGAATCCTAACGCCCCTAATGACTGCATGAAGTATATTTGGAGAAATTACTGTTTTTTTTTCTTTAAACATTCTTTTGGTGTGATGCCGATAAAAGCGATGATACCGTCATTTTGGCTGACGTGAACGTATTGACCGGTTTGCCTAGATTATCCGGTTTTACATCAATGAAGACAAGGAAGTCTCACATGTTGCGTAGATCATCCATTTTGTCAATTAGCTTCCTTCTGGTTCTCGCTCTCTTTGCGCCAACAGTAAAGAGTCAAACTACGTCCACCTATCATATCGGAATTTCACAAACACTCGAAAACGGTCAACTAAACCCAAATTATCAAAACAATGGTACCAAAATAGGAGATAATTATTATTTCGATTCACTCCAATCATTAAGGGAATTTCAGGCAGCATACAATTCGATACAACAAAATAATGATTCAGTTATATTGATATTGTATTCTGATCAGGAAATTCCGAATCCATCTGATGTTGGTGATTTTTATTCCATTTGGTCTTCGCTTTTAGTAAAAAATGTAACAATAAGGTCTGGAGATGGGACGTTAAAAAAGATTTCAACTCCCGAAGGTGATCCGGTCAATGCCGATTTTTTACGTATTGATTCTAATAATGGTAATCAGAAGGTGAACTTAATCATTGACAAGAATATCAGTATTAGAGCAGGAAGTGCAACCGAACCTAATCGTTACGCAACAAGTATTTTCGGCGGCGATTTTACGGCAGAAGGTGTTACCTATCAGGGCGGAGGATCGATTTTTGTTACAAACGCAGAAAATCTTCGTTCCGCTGTCCATTTAAATGGTGCCTCTTTTGTTGAAAACGTAGCAAACCTACCAAGTAATAATGCTATTTTATCTCTTAATAATATCACTTCCGTAGATTTGAGGAATACAAACTTCATCGACAATAACGCCGAGTGGTTGGTGTACGTTTCTAAAGATTTGTCAGATTCGTCGAATGTTCGTATTGAACTTGGAGCAACAGAAGGAGAAACGGAATCGGTTCTCGGTAGCACCACCGACAATAGAGGAGGAATTTTCTTAGGTGGAACAGGTTCAGGTTCTTATACTGTCAATATTAGCGGAAACGGTGATTTCCGGCAAAATCAGAAAATTGAAACAAATAATGGAAACTATTCTCTCACAATAAACAAAACTGGTTTAGGAACATGGTTTGTTGCCGAAGAAATTACCAATCAATTTAATGTTCAAGGTTCCGCAACCATGAATATCTCTGCCGGAATTCTGGAAATGGGCGGTAACTCAAAAATTGAACTTCATAGCGGAAATAATGCAAGTTTGAATTTAAGCGGTAACAGTTCATTGAATATGGGTGATGCTGCTATATTTGAGGTTCACGGAACAACCGCAAATCTTACCTTGAACAATAATAGTACCTTGAAT